>CALXRX010000007.1 GCA_944390975.1 uncultured Clostridia bacterium
TATTTTCATTTCCTACTTTTCCAAATATTCTTTGGAATACTATGTCGTTTGTTAGTTTTAAATATTCTGCCATATTTCTTCTTCCTTTCTTATTATATATTAATTTTGTTCTTTTAGCAATATTTTTATGGCATCACACTCCTATTTTTCTTTTTTTAATTTCTCTTTTTTGTGATTTTTCTTAGGATAGATTTTTCCTATTTTGTCGAAAGTTAGAAAATTATATTGTTTTTTGTGCCAATTATTACTAAAATATTACATGTTTATGTATTTTTAGTTACATTTTACAAAATGGTTTTCTTTTTTTATTTTTAATTATATAATTTATTAGAATTATAGGGGATTTTGTCTTCTATGGGATGTTTAATTTAAGGGTGATATTATGAATAAAAAAATTTATGATTTAACTAATCCACAAAAATCAATTTTACTAACTGAGGAGTTTTACAAAGGTAGTAATGTTAATAACATTTGTGGAACAGCAATTGTTGAAAATGAGTTGAATTTTGAATTGTTAAAAAAGGCTATTTGTATTTTTATAAAAAATAATGATAGCTTTAATTTAAAATTGACTTTAGAAAATAACGTGGCAAAGCAATATCTTGATGATGCTGATACTAATGATATTGCTATTGTGGAACTTGAGTCAAAAGATGAACTTCCTAAACTTGAAAATGATATTATGAGTAAGGTTTTTGATGTTTATAATTCTAAGTTGTTTTCTTTTACTATTTTTAAATTTAAAGATAATACTGGTGGTTTTATAGCTAATGTTCACCATATTATAGGAGATTCTTGGACATTAGGAATTATTGCTAATGAGATTGTTAGGATTTATTCTTGTATTATTAACGGAGATGATGTAGAACATAACCCCAATTTTTCTTATATTAATTATATTCATTCTGAAAAAGAATATTTAAGTAGTGATAAATTTAAAAAGGATAAAGCATACTGGGATGAGGTTTTTAAAACTATTCCTGAACAGGCTTCTATTCCTAGTTCAAAATCAAAAATTTCAAATGATGATTTTTCATGTGTTGCAAATCGTAAATTTTTTAATATAGACAAGATGACAATTAATAGAATTAATGATTTTTGCAAGTCTATAAATATTTCTATTTTTAATTTCTTTATGGCTGTTTATTCTATTTATATTAGTAGAGTAAGTGGTTTATCTGATTTTGTAATTGGTACTCCAATATTAAATAGGAGTAATTTCAAAGAAAAGCATACAACTGGTATGTTTATAAATACTTCCCCTCTTAGAATTTTAATTGATAATGATGTTGATTTTAATACTTTTGCTTCTAATATTGCAAAGGATTCTTTAGGCATGCTTAGACACCAAAAATATTATTATCAAAATATTTTAGAGGATTTAAGATTACGTGAGCCTAGTTTGCCTAATTTATATAATATTTTAATTTCATATCAAATTACGAAGGCTTCTATTCAAAAGGGATTAAATTATACAACTAGATGGAACTTTAATGGTAGTTGTTCTGATGATATTGATATACATTTATTTGATTTGAATGATTCTGGAAGTATTGATATTGCTTACGATTATAAGATTTCAAAATATGAAGATATTGACATTGTTAATCTTCATAATCGTGTTTTACACATTATTGAACAAGTTTTAGCTAATTCAAATGTGTATATTAAGGATATAGAAATAATTACAAATCAAGAAAAAAATGTTATTTTAAATGAGTTTAATAATACTTATAAAAACTTTTCTTTTAAAAATAATATTATTGAACTTATTAAAGATGTTGCTATATCTTGCCCAAATAAAATTGCAATTGAAACTGAAAATGATTCTATTACTTATAACGAATTGATAAATAGGGTAAATCAGGTTTCTAATTACCTTATTTCACAATTTCATATACATGAAAAAAATAATATTGGTATTTTTACATACAGAAATATAGATACAATCGTTGGCATTTTAGCAATTATGAATATTAATTGTACATATGTTCCAATTGATCCTGCTTACCCTACAGATAGAATTAGTTATATGCTTGAACAGTCAAAAATTACTACAATTCTTTCTACTGATTCTTCATGTAAAGATTTAGTATCTTTTGATTTTCTAAACTTTATACCTATTGATTATATGGTTTATGAAAAATATAGTACTATAAATGATTTATCTTTTAATTATAATTTTAATGATAATTTATACATTATTTTTACATCTGGATCTACTGGCAAACCAAAAGGTGTTACTATTTCTCATAAAAATATGATGAATTTAATTTTATATGAAAAATATTGTACAGATATTTTTTCTGATACAGAAAACCATAAAATTTTACAATTTGCAACTATGAGTTTTGATGTTAGTTACCAAGAAATTTTTTCTAGTTTGTTAACTGGCTCTACTATAGTTTTAATAAGTGATGATGATAGAAAAAATATAAATAAATTATCTAACTATATTTATACAAAAAATATTGATACATTATTTATTCCTCCTGCATATTTACGTTTATTAACAGAGGATACTTCTACTGTTTTGAGATTTTCTTCTTGTTTAAAAAATATAATTACAGCTGGAGAAGCTTTATTAATTACAAGTGGCATAAACAAACTACTTTCAGCTCGGAATAAAAATTCATAATCATTATGGACCTGCTGAAACACATGTTGCTACTACTTATACTTTAGATAAGCCTCAAGAAGCAGTAAATGTACCAATAGGTTACCCTATTTCTAATACTTCAATTTATATTTTGGATGTTGCAAATCATTTATGCCCTCCAAATGTTAAGGGACAAATTGCAATATCTGGTTGTTGTGTTGGAAATGGGTATGTTAACAGAGATGATTTAACTAAACAAAGGTTTATTGATGATCCTTTTATTCCAGGAAATAGGTTATATTTAACTGGTGATTTAGGTTTTTATGATAATTCTGGTTGTATTCATTATATTGGTAGATCAGATTTTCAGGTAAAAATTAATGGTTTTAGAATTGAATTGCAAGGAATTGATAAAGTTTTATCTAACTATGATAGTATTACAAATTGTATATCTATTGTTCAAATAGTAAATGATAAAAAATATATTATTACTTATTATACTGGTACAAAAGAACTATCAGAAACTGAATTAAAAAATTATTTAAATAAGTTTTTACCTAAATATATGATACCTTATAAATTGGTTTATTTAAATAAAATACCTTTAAATAACAATGGAAAAATTGATAGAAAAAATTTACCCCAAATAGATTTGGCTTTTTCAGATGCTTTTATTGCTCCTACTACTAAAACAGAAATAGAATTAGCTAAAATTTGGTGTAGCCTTTTTAATATTGAGAAAGTAAGTTGTAATTTTGACTTTTTTAATATTGGTGGTGACTCATTATTGGCAATTAAGCTTGTTTCTATAATAAATACTACTTTTGGTGTAAATATCAGTGTGTCTGATGTTTATAATAATTCTAATTTACAACAACTTGCAAAATTTATAGATTTGCAAAATAATAGCCAAAATAATTTAATTAATGTCGCACCATTAATGGATTATTACCCTTTATCTTCTGCTCAAAAAAGAATTTATTATTCTTGCAAAAAGTTTGGAAATACTACATTATATAACATAACTGGTGCATTACTTGTAGATACAATTTTAGATAAAGATAAACTTATTAATAGTATCAATAAGCTTATAAACAGACACTCTATATTTAGAACAAATTATATATTTAGAGATGATGATTTAAAACAAACTATTAGAAATAATGTGACAATTAATATTCCTGTATTAAATGACACATATAATAATTTAGATAATATTTTAAATAATTTCCAAAAAACTTTTGATTTGGAAAAAGACATATTGTTAAGAACTTCTATATATTATTTAGACAATTCAAAAACTCTTTTATTAATAGACTCTCACCATATTGCACTTGATGGTGTTTCTTTAGATATATTTTTATCTGAATTGTGTAAGTTATATAATGATGAAGCTTTACCTGATACGAATATTGATTATAAAGATTTTTGTGTTTGGGAAAATGACTTTATTAATAGTGATGCTATAAAACCTTATGAAGATTATTGGATTAATAAATTTAATTCATCTAGCCTACCTTCTATTAATTTACCTTATGACTATGTTGATTTTTCATCTAATAGTATGTTAGGCAATAGAGTTACTTACGAAATGGAAAGTTATTCTTTTGATGAAATTACTAAATTTGCCAAAAAGCTACAAGTTTCTAATTATACACTATTTTTATCTATATTATTTATACTTTTATATAAATATACAAACCAGGAAGAACTAATTATAGGCTCAGCTTCCGTTGGTAGAACTAATAGTGAATTATACAATATTGTTGGCGATTTTGTTAATAATATTGTTGTTGATGCAAAAATGAGAAATAATCAAACATTTAAAGATTTTATTAATTATTTGAATGCTCAAGTTATTAATGATTTAGATAATCAAATATATCCATATGATTTATTGGTAAAGAAACTTTCTTCTATAAATGATAACTTTAAAAATTCGCTTTTTGATGTTTCGTTTACATATCAAAATGCAAATACTGCTGATTATGTTATTGATGGTAATACTGCTAAATTACTAGATATTTATTCTAATACTGCTAAATTTAACTTATTGCTTGAAATACAACCAAAAACTCATAGATTTAGTTTTGAATATAATACTAGCTTATTTAAAAAAGAAACTATACAAAGTTTATTAGAACATTATTTATTTATACTTAACCAAATTGTTAATAATGAGAATATTAGTATTAATGATATAGAAATAATTACAGATAATGAAAAAGAACTATTAAATAAATTTAATAATACTTATGAAGAGATTAATAATGACACAATGGTTTCTTTATTTGAAAAAGAGGTTGAAAATAATCCAGATAATATAGCTTTAATTTGCAATGATAAAACTTTAACATATAACGAATTAAATATGAAAGCTAATAGTTTGGCTCATTACCTAATAAATAAACGGTATTGGTGCAAATGATATTGTTTGTATAATGACAAACCGCTCTTTAGAAACTATTATTTGCATGTTAGGAATTTTAAAAGCTGGTGCTGCATTCTTTAATGTTGATCCTACTTATCCAATAGAAAGAACTAAGTATTATCTTTCAGATAGTAAAACAAAATATGTGCTTACTCAAAGAGAATTGAAAGATAACGTTAGCCAAATAGAAAATTGTATAGAAATAGATTTGGATAATGATGAAATTTACAATTCTAATTTTGATAATCCAAATGTTAAAATAGGCATGCAGGATTTATCTTATATAATTTATACATCTGGCTCTACAGGTACTCCAAAGGGTGTTATGCTAAACCAAGTTGGTCTTGCTAATATGGTAAAAGCTATGACAAAAGTTTTAGACTATTTAAAAGAAGGTAACAAGCATACTATTGCTTCTGTTACTTCAACTCCTTTTGATATTTTTGTATATGAAATAGTGGTTTCTTTGGCTCATGGCTTAAAAGTTGTAATGGCTAATAATGCTGAACATAGAAATCCCAAATTATTAGATGCTTTAATTAGAAAGTATAATGTTGATGTAATGACTGTAACTCCTAGCCTTATGAAAATTAACTATGATAATAGAGAGCCAAATTCTGCACTTGCTTTAGTTAAAAATATGGTTTTTGGTGGAGAGCCTTTACCAGAGAAATTTGTAAGTGATTTAAGAGCTTTGGCTGATGATATTACTATATATAATATCTATGGTCCAAGCGAAATTACTGTACTTTCTAATGTTCAAAATTTAGATAATGAAAATGAAATTACAGTAGGTCCTCCTATTATGAATACTCAAATTCATATATTAGATAAAAATATGCAACCTCTACCAATAGGAGTTGTTGGAGAAATATATATTTCTGGTATTCAAGTAGGTCTTGGTTATATAGGTAAACCTGAAATGACTGCCCAAAGATTTATGGACAATCCTTTTGGTGAAGGAAAAATATATAAATCAGGCGATATTGGCAGATGGACTTTTGATGGTAAAGTACAGTGTTTAGGTAGAATTGATAACCAGATTAAATTAAGAGGATTACGTATTGAACTTGGTGAAATTGAAAATGTTATGGTAAATATAAATGGTGTGTCTTCTGCTGTTGTTAATAAGGTTGAATTAAATAATAAAGAATGCTTATGTGGGTATTATGTGGCTGATTCTTCTGTAGAAGAATCTACTGTAAAAGAAATTTTAAGAAGTTCTTTACCTTATTACATGGTACCTTCGTATATTATTAGATTAGATGAGATGCCATATACTATTAATAGAAAAATTGATAGAAAAGCTTTGCCTTTACCTGATTTAAAACAAAACACTGTAAACAACGATATAGATATAAATAATTTGTCTTCTAATGAAGAAAAATTATTACAAATATGGAAAAATATTTTAAAAGTTGATACTATTGATGTAAATGATAATTTCTTTGATATAGGTGGCGATTCCATTTCTGCAATTAGCTTACAAATTGAAGCTTTAAAATATGGTTTAAATTTTGAGTATGCTGACATATTTAATTACCCTACTATTTCCCAGCTATCTAAGAAATTACCTAGTCCTGTTAGTGATTTTATGAATGATTATGATTACAGTAGGGTTAATACAGTACTAAAAAGAAATACTATTGACAATTTAAAATCTATTAAAGAACAGAATATAAAAAATGTTTTACTAATAGGTGGTACAGGTTATTTAGGAGCACATATTATTGATAGTTTAATGAAAGATACTTCTGCAAATATATATTGTTTAATTAGACCCAAAAACAATAAACTACCTATAAATAGATTACAAGAAATTTTAAACTTTTATTTTAAGGATACTTATGATAATGAACTTAGCAAAAGAATTAAAATAATATGTGGTGATATTACAAAAGAGAATTTAGGATTAAATGCTAATGATTATATGATATTTAAAAATGATATAGAAATTGTTATTAATTCTGGTGCTATAGTTAAACATTTTGGTCTTAAAGAAGATTTTGAAAAAATTAATGTTCAAGGAACACAAAATGTAGTAGATTTGTGTGTGAAAGAAAATAAAAGATTACTTCATGTTTCTACTATTAGCATTTCTGGAAATGGTGAAAAGGATGAAACAGTTGAAGAAACAGAAGAAAATATTAATGATAAGAAATTGTTCTATGAAACCGATATTTTCATTAACCAAAATATTAGTGGAATATATACTACAACAAAATATAAAGCTGAATTAATTGTTTTAGAAGCTATTTATAAAGGTTTAGATGCTCAAATATTAAGATTAGGCAATATAACTAATAGATATAGTGATGGATTATTCCAATTAAATGTTGATGATAATGCTTTTGCAAAAAGAATTAAGTCTATAATTGAAATTGGAGCATTTCCAAAGTACCTTTTAAAACATGCTATAGAATTAAGTCCTGTAGACTTATGTGCAGAAGCTATTGTAAAAATAGCTAAACATAAAAGTAATTGTAATGTAATACACATATATAATTCTAAATTCTTACCAATTAAGTTATTAATTGAAACATTTGCTACTCTTGGTATTGAATTAGAAGCTGTTTCTGATAAATTATTTGCAAATATAACCTTAGGAATACTTAATGATGATAAACAAAAAGATAAATTGTCTGGAATTATTTATGACTTTGACAATAATTATCGTTTGATATATACTTCTAATGTTAGAGTAAAATATGATTTTTCAGAAAAATATTTAGATGCTATCGGATTTAATTGGAAAGAGATAGATTCTGAATATATTATTAAGTACTTAAAGTATTTTAAAAAAATAGGATTTATAGATTTTTAAAGGAGTGATAAGTTTGACCATTGAAATTGTACCTTTTATTTTACTATGTTTATCAATATTGTCAGTTTTATTTTTAATTAATTATACATTAAACAAAAAGCCTTTTATTCAGTTGCAAAAATCTTTTTTTGCAACTCTGGCTTGTTTATTAATAATGAGTACTGGAGTTTTGCTACAAAGTATGTGTTATTCAGTTTATGGTATTAACCCTATATATTTCGAAAATTATATTTATATAGGTACATGTTTATTACCTGTGGCAATCTTTTTTACATCTTTAATTTTTGAATATTCTAAAATTAAATTTAAAAAAAGATATATTTTACTTTTTATTATTCCTATAATTTCTATATTAATGGTTTGGACAAATGATTGGCATCATCTATTTTATAAAGAATATTCATTTAATTTAAATGAAATGGTTTTTGGGGCATATTTCCCTATTTACACTATTTATACTTATGGATTACTTTTTGTTAGTATTATACTTTTAATACGTTCTGCTGTTAAGACTTCTGGTTTCTTTTCAGCACAAACACTTTTAATAGTAATAGGTACATTAATACCAATCATCATTAATTTACTAGGATACTTAAATATAATTAATATTACTGTATATATGACTCCAATCTCTTTTACAATTGGTTTACTATTTTATGCTTTTGCTATTTTTAAGTTTAAATTTTTGACTGTTGCTCCTATTGCTTTACAAAGAATTGTAGACAGAATTTCCGATAGCTATATTGTTTTAAATGAGAACAATATTATAACTGATTTTAATAGTACTTTTTTAGCAACTTTTAATTTAAAATCTACTGATGTTAGGAATTGCAGTATTGTGGATTTGATTAATAAACTAGGAGAAAAAAGTATAAATATTGATGCTTTATTAATAACTTTAAATAAAGTAAAAAATTCTAATAATACTTTTAATTATGAAAAACATTTTGAAAGTATAGATAAGTATTTTAATATTGAAATTAATGATATTCAATCAAATGACAAATATATTGGTACTCTACTTTTACTTAAAGATATTACCCAACATATTAAAGATATGAATACTATTAAAGCAAATCAGGATTTATTAGTAGAAAAAGAACGACTTGCTTCACTTGGTCAACTTGTTGGTGGTATAGCTCATAACTTAAAAACTCCTATTATGTCTATTGCCGGTGCTTCTGAAGGCTTAACAGATTTAGTAAAAGAGTATGATTCTTCAATTGATGATCCTGAAGTAACTTCTAAAGATCATCATGATATTGCACATGACATGGATGTTTGGATTGAGAAAATAAAAACTCACGTTTCTTATATGTCTGATGTAATTACTGCTGTAAAAGGTCAAGCTGTTAATTTAAATGAAGATGAACAAGATAATTTTACTATTGAAGAACTTATTAAAAGAGTAAATATTTTAATGAGACATGAATTAAAAAATGCTTTGGTAGAATTAAACATTAATATGAACTCAAATAATTCAATAACTTTGAATGGTAATGTTAATGGATTAGTTCAAGTTATTAATAATTTAATTTCTAATGCAATACAGGCTTATAATGGTGAGCCAAATAAATCTATTGATTTAATTATAACTAAAAAAGCTAATGAAATTGTTATTTCTGTACAAGATTATGGATGTGGAATTCCAAAAGAAGTACAAGATAAATTATTTAAAGAAATGATTACAACTAAAGGAAAAAATGGAACTGGTCTTGGACTTTTTATGTCTTACTCAACTATACGTGGACATTTTGACGGTAATATTGTTTTTGAGTCAAAAGAAGGCCTAGGTACCAGATTTGATATAATTCTTCCTTTATAAAATATATTTACATATTATTTTTAGCATCTTAGTTAAAAAGAGGTGAATAAATTGTTCACTTCTTTTTTATTATAAAATTTTATATATAAATATTCAAAACATGCTCTTTCTAAGATTTGATAATATTTAATTTTTTAATGGCAAAAATTACCTAAATTTTAAAAAAATATGTATATTATTGTCTTTTTTTGTCATTTTTTCTGTAGAAATAGTAATTTTTTTTAATTATATCTTGCTTTTATTTAATATTATTAATATAATATTGCTTGAAAGTAAGAGGTGAACTTTATGAGAAAAGGTAATATTGAACATCCATCTAATGGTTATAAAATAATTGTAGTTGATGATGAAATAGGAATTATTGATTCTCTATCTATTTTTTTAAAACGCTCTGGATATGAATTTACAGGTGTTACTGATCCTCTTAAAGCAATCGAACTTGTAAAAAGTGAACATTTTGATTTAATGATTTTAGACTTTATTATGACGCCTATTCATGGGGATCAAGTTGTTGAAGAAATTAGAAAATTCAATAAAGAATTGTATATTTTGTTATTAACTGGCCATAAAGACTTAGCTCCTCCTTTAGATACAATTAGGCGATTAGATATTCAGGGATATTGTGAAAAAAGTGATAAATTTGATCAATTGCTTTTATTAATTGAATCTGGAATTAAAGCTATATCTCAGATGAATTTAATTAAAAAAATTAATAATGAATTAAAAGATACATATGAAAAATTAGAACGTTCTTATATGGAAAGTATTCAAACTATAAGATATACTGTTGAGGCAAAAGATGCTTATACAAGAGGTCATTCTGATCGTGTTTCAGAATATAGTGTATTAATTGGTAAGCATATGGGACTTCAAGAAAACGATCTAAATACTTTACGAATTGGTGGTTTATTCCATGATGTTGGTAAAATAGGTGTGCCTGATAGCATTTTACTTAAACCAGGCAAATTAACTGATGATGAATATTCTGAAATAAAGAATCATCCAACTATTGGAGCTCACATTTTATCTACTGCTACTATTTTTAGTGATTTAATTCCTATTGTAAAACATCATCATGAAAGATATGATGGTAATGGTTATCCAAGCAGATTAAAAGGTGAAGAAATACCATTTTTAGCAAGAATTACAGCTGTTGCAGATACATTTGATGCTATGACTTCTAAAAGAACTTATAGAGATTCATTACCTTTAGATATTGTTAAAGCTGAAATTGAAAAGTGCAAAGGAACTCAATTTGATCCAGAAATTGCAGATGCGTTTTTAGATATTTTAAATAATCATTATGATGAAATAGTTGCAATTCAAAATAGGTATATTTCTTAGTTTTATATTATATATTATAGATAGAAGCTTATAAAAGCTTCTATCTATATTTTTTGTTTTTGTATTGACATATTACATAAAATAATGTAATATTAAGTCGAAATAATAAAAAAGGAGGGTGTTTTATGGTATCATCAGAAATTAGACTTAATGCTCGTAAAAGCCTTACAGGCAAATGGGGTAAAGCTGCATTAATGACTTTAGCATTTGGTATTATTGTTTTTGTTATTAGTTTTATATGCAATCTTGTTCCTTTTATTGGTCCAATTGCATATTTAGTTATATCTTTACCTTTATCTTATGGCTTTACAGTATCTTTTATCAAATTAAAAAGAGATGAGGATGTTGGATATACTGATTTTATAACTAATGGATTTTCTGTATTTGGTAAAGTATGGGGTGTGCTTGGTAATATTGTTTTAAAAATGATTTTACCAATTTGTTTAGTTGTAATATTTATAGTTTTATTATTAATTAGTGTCGGTGGAGCTTTTGCTGGAGTGGCATATCATTCTATTGGTATAACTTCAAATTCATTTGCAACTAATACTATTGCAAGTTTTGGATTTTTAGGATTTGTTGGATTTATTGGTTATATTGCATCTTTAATTTATTGTATTGTAAAAGGATTATTATATGGTTTATCTTTTTACATTTTACATGATAATCCTAATATGAGTGGTAAAGAAATTGTTGTAGAAAGTGAAAAATTAATGAAAGGTAACAGAGGAAGATATTTCTGTTTAGCTCTTTCTTTCATTGGTTGGGCTATTCTTAGTGCATTTACATTCTATATTGGCTTATTATGGCTAGCTCCTTACATAATGGTTTCAATGATTATCTTTTATGAAGATTTATCTAATAAGTTAAATACAACTGAAGTTGTTGATAATGATGCAGAAACTAAAGAGTAATTTTAACTAAATATATTTTAGGTGTTACATTTTAAATGTAACACCTATTTTTTATTTGTATTTTGTACTATTTTATAATTTTTATGTATTATAATAAATATTATTGTATGTCTTTCATACTTAATTTAACTTTTTGCCTTTCAAGGTCAATTCCTATTATTTTTACTTTTACTATATCCCCAACAGAAACAATATCTAATGGATTTTTTACAAAACTATTGCTCATTTCTGATATATGTACAAGTCCATCATGTTTTATTCCTATATCTATAAATGCACCAAAATCTATTACATTCCTTACAGTTCCTTGTAATACCATTCCTTCTTTTAAATCTTCTATTTTTAAAACATCGCTTCTTAATATTGGTTTTGGCATATCTTGTCTAGGATCTCTACCTAGCTTTGTTAATTCATTTATTATATCTTGCAATGTCATTTCTCCTATTTCTAATTTTATTGCCATTTCTTTTATATTAATTTTTGATAATTCTTCCCTTATTTTATTTAGTTTATCTTTATCTTTTATATCCTCTGTTTTATAGTTTAATATTTGCAAAAGTTTTTCAGCTTTTTGATAACTTTCTGGATGTACTCCTGTTATTTCTAATGGGTTTTCCCCATCAAATATTCTTATAAATCCTGCACATTGCTCAAATGCTACTTTTCCTAATTTTGGAACATTTAATAACTGTTTTCTAGTTTTTATTTTTCCAAATTCTTCTCTATATTTTACAATATTTTTACTTATTGTATTATTTAAACCTGCAACATATGAAAGTAATGAAGGAGTTGCAGTATTTACATCTACTCCAACTTTATTTACTGCATCTTCTACTACACCTTCTAAGCTTTCTTCTAATCTTTTTTGGTTAACATCATGTTGGTATTGTCCAACCCCTATTGCTTTTGGATCTATTTTTACTAGTTCTGCAAGTGGATCTTGTAAACGTCTTGCAATTGAAATTGCTCCTCTTATAGATACGTTTATATCTGGATATTCCTCTGTTGCAAGTTTTGAGGCTGAATACACACTTGCTCCCGCTTCTGATACAATTGCATAATGTACTGTGTGTGTTGCTTCTTTTATTACATTTGAAACAAATTGTTCTGATTCTCTAGATGCTGTACCATTTCCTATGGCTATCATATTTACATTATGTTTGTTTATTAAATCTAGTAATACCTTTTTTGCTCCTTCTATGTCATTTTGTGGCTCTGTTGGATATATTGTTGCTGTATCAAGAACTTTTCCTGTTTCATCTATTACTGCTATTTTACACCCTGTTCTATATGCTGGATCAAACCCTATAACTGTTAATCCTTTTAATGGTGCTCCTAATAATAATTGTTTTGCGTTTTTTCCAAATACTTTTATGGCTTGTTCCTCTGCTTTTTGTGTTAAATCTGAACGAATTTCCCTATCAATTGATGGCTCTATTAGTCTTTTCCATGCATCAGTAATTGCTGTTTCTAAGTATGTTTTAACAGGGCTTTCTTTTTTTATTATTTTCTTAATTAGTATATCTAATATTTTGTCTTCTGGTTTTTCTATTTTTACTTTTATAAATTCTTCTTTTTCACCTCTATTTATTGCAAGTATTCTATGGCTTGGAATTTTATTTATGTTTTCATTAAATTTATAATATATTTCATAATTTGATTTTTCATCTTTATTTACTGCTTTTGTTGAAATTATAGCTTCACGATAGCATATTCTTTTTATTTGCTTTCTATAATCTGCATTATCTGATATATTTTCTGCTATTATATCTAACGCTCCATTTATTGCTTCTTCACAATTGTTTATTCCTACTTCTTCGTTTATATATCCACTTGCTATTTTTTCTATGTTATTTTCTTTTTGTTCACTTATTATATTTGCAAGTGTTTCTAACCCTTTTTCTTTAGCAATAGTTGCTCTTGTTCTTTTCTTTTGTTTATATGGTCTATATATATCTTCAACTTCTGAAAGTGTTACTGCATTTTCTAAGTTTTTTTCTATTTCATCAGTTAGTTTTCCTTGTGTTTCTATAGATTTTTTTACTTCTTGTTTTCTTTGTTCTAGATTTCTTAAATAATTTAATCTTTCTCCTAAATTTCTTAAAGTTTCGTCTGAAAGTCCTCCTGTTACTTCTTTTCTATAACGTGCTATAAATGGGATTGTATTTCCTGCATCTATTAATTCTACCGTATTTTCTACTTGTTTTTCCTTGATGCCTAATTCATTTGCTATTATATTTGTAATTTTATCCATCATTATTCCTCTTTCTATTAGTTTAGATATTAAATACTAATTTTTAATTTATCATTACATATTCCTAATTTTTTATATAAGTTTTCTATAATTTTTTTAATCTCAATATTGTTATAATTATTAGAACTATTTGGTGTGTATATTAATATATCATAATCTACATTACATAAAACATATTTCATGTTCTCACATTGTTTAAATTCTGCTTTAGTGTAGTATTTTTTTCTTCTTTTTATTATTTCTAGTTCGATATCATTATTTGCTCTTGTTTCAGCTTCTACTTCAACAATTAAAATATTTTTATTTGCTAAATATTCTTTAACTTCTTCTAAAAATATTTTTCCTATACCTTTACTTCTAAATTCTTCTATTACTGCTAAATGTGTAATTAAAACATTATTATTTTCTTCTACTGTTATAAAGTATGCCACATTCTGTCCATTTTTTTTATATAAATATGCATTGTATAATTCTTTTTTGCTATGCTCTAAAAATCTTTCATATTCTGGAATCTCATCATCTGGAAAATCTTTTATCATATATTTATTATAAATATATTTTATTTCTTCTAAATTAGCTTTTTCTATCATTTTGTTCTATATTTTCTCCTTTCTTTTAGTTATAACTAGTTTATTATACCACTAGTTTAATTATTTTATCAATTATCCTTTAAATAAAAGAGGTATTTCTACCTCTTTTATTCTATTTCTAAATATTCATTATATGTAACTTCTCTATCTATTATTTTTCCATCTTCTTTTATATCAATTATTCTATTTGCTACAGTTTGAGTTAGTTGGTGGTCATGTGAAGTAAATAGAATATTTCCTTTGAAGTTTTTCATTCCCTCATTTACAGATGTTATACTTTCCATGTCTAAATGGTTTGTTGGCTCATCAAATATAAGGAAATTTGCTCCAGATAACATCATTTTAGATAATACACATCTTACTTTTTCTCCTCCAGATAGTACATCTACTTTTTTTAATGCTTCTTCTCCTGAAAATAACATTCTTCCTAAAAAGCCTCTAACAAAAGTTTCATCTGGATCTTTTGAATATTGCCTTAACCAGTCTACTAATGTTACGTCTTGTGTAAATAGATAGTTATTATCTTTTGGAAAATATGAATTAGTTATTGTTGTTCCCCATATTAATTCTCCGAAAATCTGGTGCCATTTCTCCTGCAATTATTTGGAATAGTACTGTTTTTGCATTTTCATTGTCTGCTAAAAATGCTATTTTATCTCCTTGTTTTACAGTAAATGAAACATTATCTAATATTTTTTCTCCTTCAATTGTTTTTGATATGTTTTTTACCTGTAAAATTTCTTTTCCTGGCTCTCTATCTGGTTTGAAATCTACATATGGATATCTTCTATTAGATGGTTTTATTTCTTCTAATTCAATTTTTTCTAATGATTTTTTTCTTGATGTTGCTTGTTTAGATTTTGATGCATTTGCACTAAATCTTGCAATGAATTCTTGTAATTCTTTAATTTTTTCTTCTTTTTTCTTGTTTGATTCTTTTGCTTGTTTTAATGCAAGTTGACTAGATTCATACCAAAAATCATAGTTTCCAGGGTATACAGTAATTTTTCCAAAGTCAACATCTGCTGTGTGTGTACATACTTTATTTAAGAAATATCTATCATGTGATACTACTATTACTGTGTTTTCAAAGTTTATTAGAAATTCTTGTAACCAGTTTATGCTTTTTAAATCTAAGTCGTTTGTAGGCTCGTCTAATAATAATACATCTGGATTTCCAAATAAACTTTGTGCTAATAATACTTTTACTTTTTGTCTTGCTTCAAGTTCTTTCATATATTTATAATGTAATTCACTATCTATTCCAAGGTCATTTAATAATACTGCTGCATCTGATTCTGCATTCCACCCATCTAATTCTGCAAATCTTTCTTCTAATTTTGCAGCTTTCATTCCATCTTCTTCATTAAAATCTGGTTTTGCATATATTGCTTCTTTTTCTTTCATTATTTTATATAGTTCTTGGTTTCCCATTATAACTGTATCTATTACTTTTTCTTCTTCATATGCAAAGTGGTCTTGCTTTAATACTGATATTCTTTCTCCTTTTTCTATTGTTACTTCTCCTTTAGATGGCTCTAGTTCTCCAGATAATACTTTTAAAAATGTTGATTTTCCCGCTCCATTTGCACCTATTATTCCATAACAATTTCCTTTTCCAAAACGTATATTTACGTCTTCAAATAGTACTCTTTTTCCGAATCTAATTGTTACACCATTTGCTACTAACATTTTTCTTCCTCCTCTTTACAACTTCAACTATTATACATGATTTTATTATGTTTTGCAAATATAATAGGAAAAAGATAGTTGTAATCATAAGATTTTGTTTTCATAATTTTAATATTTTTAACGCAAATATATTTGCATTAATTTTATATAATATTTTACATGCAAGTTTTTTTATAATAAAAAACTTTGCATAAATTCCAAATAAATTTGCTAGACATTTAAAATAAAAGCTTATACAATATTTATATATTGTATAAGGGGATGATTTTATGGATTTAGGAAGTAAAATTTGCAAATTAAGAAAAGATGCAAAAATGTCACAAGAACAATTATCTGAAAAGTTAAGTGTTACTAGACAAACTATTTCAAATTGGGAATTAGGACAAACTGTACCTGATATATCTCAAGCAAAAGAAATTTCAAAAATATTTAATATTAGCTTAGATGAACTTACAGATAATGATATTAAAGATATTTTAGTACAAAGAGTTACTAATACAGAAAATATGGCTAATACTACAATTAAGATTTTTAAATTTTTATCATTTATTATAATTTGTATACTTTTAATAGTTATTTCCTTAAATTTGTTTTATGTTGTAAAAAACAGAAAGGAAACTTTAGAATTGCAAAAAGAACAACAATTTCAATTGCAATCTTTTAAAGAATACATGGCCAATTCAGTATCTAGACGTTTTAGTATTAAAATAGATAATGAAGAATATGAATACTGTATACAATATGGTCCAGATTTTAAACCTATAAGTGATGTTTTTTCTTTAAAAAGTAGCCCTAATAATATAGATAATTTTAATTATTATTATATGTATATAAAAGGGTTATCCATTGATTTATACCCAGATGCAAGAGAAAAAATTTCATATTTGAAACAATATTTTTTGGATAATGGTGGGAGTTTTGAAGAAGTACCTTACTAAAAAATAGGGAGCAAAAGCCCCCCTATTTTTAGTCTCTATCGAATAATAGTTTAATTGCCCATAGTCCTGATATTCCAACTAGAATGTATATTATTCTTGACATTAATGTCATATTACCAAATATCATTTCTACTAAATTGAAGTTAAATAATCCGATTAATCCCCATACTATAGCTCCTATTATTACTAATACTAGAGCTATTTTATCTATTATTTTCATTATAGTCACTCCTAACTTTTTTTATTTTTTTCTTTGTTAGTATTAGTATTTTAATTTATTTTATTCATTACATTTTTGGTAATTTTTAGAAAAAAATAAATAGTTTTACTAAAATTAGTATAACTATTTATTTTTTTATTTTTAATTTAATAAATCTCTTCTTTTTAATATTAATACTGCAATTAGTGTAACTAATATGGATATTATTACTAATATTGGAAATCCCAATGGATGATTTTGTAGTGGTACTGGTACATTCATTCCCCACAAACTTGCTATTAATGTTGGTATTGCAAGTATTATTGTTATTGATGTTAAAAATTTCATAACTCCATTTAGATTATTTGATATTATTGATGCATATGCATCCATTGTTCCATTTAAAATGTCAGTATATATTTTGCTCATTTCTATTGCTTGTTTGTTTTCAATAATTGCATCTTCTAGTATATCTTCATCTTCATCATATAATTTCAATATTTTTCCTCTAAGTGTCTTTTCCATTACTACTTCATTTGATTTTAATGATGTAGTAAAATATACTAATCCTTTTTCTAAGCTTAATAATTTTAATAGTTCTCTATTTTTCATTGAATTTTTAAGTATTGATTCTGCAATTTCTGTTTCTTTATTAATTTGTTTTAAGTATGTTAAATAGTGTGCTGCGTTTGTATACATTATTTGTAACAGAAATCTACTTTTTTTGTATGTAGAAAATCCTTTTACTCTTTTCTTTTCAAAACTGTCTATTATATAGTTCTTTTTTAATGATACTGTTATAAAGTATTCATCTCTTACAACTATCATTCCAAGTGGCATTGTTGTATATATTTCAGATTCTTTTTCTTTTTCTATAATTGGAACATCAACTACGAAAAGTATTGTTCCATCTTCGTCTTCTTCGTCTATTCTGGCTTTTTCTTCATAATCGAGTGAATATCTGATAAAATCTTCTTTGATTTTTACTTCCTGACATATTTTATTTACTTCTTCTTCTGTTGGATTTATCATACTTATCCAACTTCCTTTTTCTATTTTTTTTATTTGGTTTAATTCATTAGTGTCTATATCTGAATTGTATATTTTTATCATAATATCACCCCTTATATTTTTTGCTCTATATATTATTATATTCCTTTATTCTATTTTTTTCTACCCTTTTTTACATTTTTATTTTTTATCCCCATTGAACTTTATTAATAATTTTATTCATACATTTTTTACAAATATATTTTCCTTCAAATTCTATAAGTTTCCTTTCTTCATAACAAAATATACATTTTGTATTTAATTTTCTAAAAATCAAAAAATCTTTATATACATATATACCAATAAAATCTCCTTCTTTCCATTCTAATTCTTGTCTATATTCTTTTGGAACTACAGGTCGCCCTAATGCATCTAATTTTCTAGCTATTCCATCATAATTATCTGTTACTTTTCTACAGATAATACAATCTTTTATCTTTTCAAATGTTACCAATGTTTCTTTATTAAATCCATATTTATACCTAAATTTAATAGGAATAACAAATCTTCCTAATTTATCTAGTTTTCTAATAATCCCTTAAACATATTATTAGAACACTTTTGTAGCCTATGTTCTTAAAAAAATTTGATATATGTAATAACATAAGAAAGGAGCGTTACTATGCAACTAAAAGATGCTATTAGAAAAAGAATTAATTTTTTTTTAAATCGAAAAGGACTTAATTCTTTATGGGAATTATACAAAAACTCTGGTGTTCCAAAATCTACTATTAATTCTTTATTTGCATCAGAAATACATAGTTTACCTCGTTTAGATACTCTCCTTCACTTATGTGAAGGTCTTGATACTAATCTAAAAGAATTTTTCAATGATGATATATTCTTAGATGTTATTGATTCTTCTGAAGATAAAAAACACTAATAACTTAAAAATTGTATAGTTATTTGTTATTTATTTTTTATTTTTCAAAATATTTATTATATATAAGCAATCCCAATAATTAAACACTTCCCTCCTTTTGTGAATATTTCTCTTTATTTATGTAAATTGAGTTTTTAAAAGTAGAGTCTCTCTCGATATGTTACCAAAAAAAAATAATAAAATCAATATTAATATTATTTTTTATAGGAGGCATATATTGAAAAAATATGAAAATACTAAAAACAATGTTGTTGGTAATTTAATAAAAAAGTACCGAGAAGAAAAAAACTTGAAGAAAATTGATGTTTGTAAACAGTTACAGTTACATGCTGTTTATATTGATTCTACTGAACTTAAAAGAATGGAGGATGGCAAAATGATTATAAAAGATTTTGAACTTATTGCTTTGTGTAAGGTTTTGAATATTGATTTTGATAAATTAAAAAATACAATATACTAATAAACAGCAACAATATATGCTTGCTGTTAGTTTATACTTATTGTAGAATTTCTAATATATTAACAAATTTATTATTTCGTTACATATTTTATCATAAAATTTCAATTTCTAATAATATTTATTTACTCAATATAAAAACATTTATATATATACCTTTTCCTACCTTTATATTTACATTTTTTATAGTATGCTATTATAATTATGTCGGAGGTAATAAATGAAAAAAACTAAAATAGTATTAGTAATATTTTTATCTATTTTTTCTTTATTTTTTATCTATATATTGAATTTTAAATTTTATAAAAAAACTATAAGTAAAGAAGAACTGAATAATATCACTAATTATTTAAATCACGATTTAAATAATGGTTTTATTAATCATACTTATAATACTTCAAATGATATAAAACTCTCTGAGGTATTATATAATAACACTTCAGTAGGTACTATAGTCCCAAAAGATAGCGAAGAATATAAGTTTATTGTTAAAGAACTTTATAATGGATTACCCCCCATTGGAGATATAATAAAATTTAACTTGCTAGATATTAAAATCTTGTACTTTGAAAAAACAGGTCTTGATATATCAGAAAACAATGAACAGATTAATTTAAAATATTACAGTAATTATTTAGAAGAAAATACTAATATATATCAGAATGGAACAGCTATATATTGTCAGAATTATAGTGACACGCATTATTTAAAAGTAAATTGTATTTCTGGGTTTATAGATAAAAATAATTTCTATCATATTAAATATGAATTGGTAGAAGATACTAGTAAGAATTATGAAGTTACATTAAGAAAAACAGGCAATAATTATGTTTTTATACAAAATAAGGAGGTAATATGAAAAATATAAATAAATTTTTCATTGAAAAGTATAATGTCTTAAAGAAAATATATTTATTCATATTTGTATTTATTGTAATTACATTCATAATATTTTTAATAATTATGCTCCCTCGTGGTATTCTTATTACATATGAAAAGAATCAAAATACTAATACTGTTATAGAAATGTTACGTTATGCTTCTCCTGATTTTCATGTTAAAGACAATGCTCATATAGTTAGTATTGAATATACTTCATATTGGCATGATTTTAAATTAAGAGTAAAATATTTAGAAGATAATATTGAAAATGAATGTGAACTTATAATAGATGGAAATAACAAAGTAAAAAATTATTTTGTCAATAATGGTACAGATATTCAATCTACTTTTGTTAAACCAATCATCAAAATATATAAATTTATATTTATTTTCATATTAATGATTGGTATATTTTTTATGGTATGCCATTATAATTACGTCAGATGTAATTAATGAAAAAAGAATTTCTAGACAAATTGTGTAAGATAAATTAATGATTATGGGAATAGATATTTCTCCACCTATTTATTGGTGACTTAGCTATATTTAGTATTGAATTATATGAACTTTTAACAGATAGATTTTTGTTATATAAGAAATTAGAAAAGGAATATAAATTTTTCAAAGCCATTCATTCCCAAAAATGAATAGCTTTGAAAAACAGGTAGAAGTTCATCCTAAGTTAATACTTATTTTAATTCTTGTTTTTTAAATAAGAAAATTCCTAATATATTTAGCAAGACGATTTCACCAATAGCATAAAATGGCATTTCATTTAAATATTGTTTTATTTGGTTTATTTCGTACTCATCTGGCTCAATCATTTCTGTACAAGCATTTTGCAATATACTAGCTTGACCTGTTGGTAATAAATAATTTATTACTTTATATATTTTTATTGTTGTCTCACCTGGATAGTTAGGATTTATTTCTTCACTAGAAAATTCAATCTCACCGTATATATTATATTTTGTTGTTTTAGTAAAAGGTTTTTCCATCAATTTAGTAGATATAAACATCATAACTACAAACATTATAATAAATATAATAACACATGCAATAAGAGAAACTGAAGCATCTTTACATAACATAGTAATTAAATTGTAAATTGTACAATAAATTGCAATAATTAAACTAGAATACATAATAATTTGAGCTAAGTTTAACGTTTGTAATGTTCCAAATAGCTCTGTGCCTAACAAAAAAACTATACTTGTATAAAGTATATTTACTATTAATCCTACTATCACACATATAATCAAGTTGGCTAAGTAAATATTACTTCTTTTATGACCTACTACAATTTTATTTCGAATAAATCCTTCTGTATATTCTTTACCTACAAACATACTTACAAAGAAAGCAATAAAAATACCAAAATACATGTATAAGTATTCTGTTATAATTCTATCCAAAGCAATTGACTCGCGAAGTCCATTAAAATATTTATATAAGGTAAATAAAGCAAGTACACAGGTAATAAAAAGTAGCAATAAGAAGACTTTGTCTTTTTTTAATCTATAAAATTCTGCTTTTAATAGTTTAATCATTATTTGCACCTCCTATTAAATTGATATAATAGTTTTCAAGTGTTTCTTCTTTTTCATGAAATTCATTTATAATACAATTTCTCTTTGAAAGTGCAATTGTAATTTCAGTAATATTGACTTTACTATAAATATTAATTAATTGTTCAGAAACTACTTCATATGAGATGTTTTTCTCATCTAAGTATTTAATACATTCTTTCATGTTACTAACATTGATTTCTAGTCTTTTTTTACAATTTTCTTCTAACTTATCACTAGTAATTTCTTGAATAATTTGACCATTATTTAAAAAACCATAATGAGTGGCTATTTTAGATAATTCATCTAAATAATGGCTAGAAATTAAAAATGTAATGCCCTTTTCTTTGTTCAATTTCAATATTAATTCTCTCACTTCTATAATTCCTTCTGGATCTAGGCCATTGATAGGTTCATCTAATATAAGAAAATTAGGATTACCAATTAAAGCAATAGCAATTCCTAGTCTTTGCTTCATTCCTAAAGAAAATTTTTTGACTTTTTTCTTTTCTACTTTATTTAATCCTACTAAATTCAATAATTCTTTTATATTATCTAAGTTAAATGGTAAACCAATTACTTTATATTGTTCTTTTAAATTTTCTTCTGCTGTCATATCTAGATATGCAGATGAATTTTCTATGATGGCACCCATCATTTTTCGCATTTCAATTATTTTTTTATTTTTATAGGGAATACCACCTATTTTATAACTACCATTACTTGGTTTTTGTAAGCCACAAATTAAACGCATCAAAGTTGTTTTTCCTGCTCCGTTTTTTCCTATTAGTCCATAAATAGAGCCTTTTTCAACATGTATATTAAGATTAGAAAGAACTTTGAAATTTTTATATTTTTTTTCAAGATTATTTGTTTCTAAAATATATTCCATAATTGCCTCCTTCGATTATATGTTATCATATATGAAAATGTTGGTCAATCAAAAAATAAGCACTCTTTAAAATTATAAGAACAAAGCCCCTTATTGAAATTTCAAAATCTCCTCTAAATTTGTTTATTCCGTGTTATTGCCAAAATTCTAATTCTTTTTTCATTTCTGTTAATTTTTATAACAAAAATACCTATCTAACTTTACTTTAGATAGGCAAATTTGGTGAGCCATAGAGGGATCGAACCTCCGACCGTCAGATTAAGAGTCTGCTGCTCTACCAGCTGAGCTAATGGCCCATTTATAACAGTATTATTATAATTCCAAAGTATTGCTTTTGTCAATACTTTGGAATTAAAGATTATTTTTTTGTGCCTTTTTCAACTATTCTTTCTAATGGATTATATGAATCTTTTGATAATAGTGTTTTTGATACTACTTGACCATTTAATTTTAAAATTTTGTACGCTTCACTTTTATATCCATTTACTCCTTTTTGTATTTCGTTTTCTACTCCCTCTTCTAACTGGCTATTTTCTATATATTTAGTTGTATATGGTATTACTTCTGTTATTTCATCTTGTATTTCAACATCATATTCTACTTCTTCTTCTATTCCATAAATGCTAATTTCACAAATTCCATTTTTAGATATACATTCTATTTTTATTGGGTATGTTCTATTATTTTTAAATTTCAAGTCTATTGTTCCATATGATACTGTTGCATCTCTACTTGCTGGAACATATGCTGTTATAAAATAATGGTTTCTTCTACTTACAATTTCTAAATTTGCTTCTAAAGCCGCATTATAAAGTGTAGATGATACTTGGCATATTCCTCCACCTATTCCATCAACAACTTTCCCATTCATATAAACAGAGGCTTCTTTATAACCTGCTTTTATTGTTCTTGCTCCTACTACTTTATTATATGAGAATGTTTCTCCTGGCATTAGAGTTGTTCCATTTATTTTTTCAGATGATAACTTAATATTAGTACTTCTATTTACATTGCTTTCATCATATCTAGTTATATAATTTGATAATTTTTGTGGGAAAAAGTTTTCATAGTCTAAATCTGTGGTTTTTATTTCTGCTTCAGTAATATTCAATGGAATAACATATTCTTCTTTTTCTTCTTCTAAAAGTTTTTTTGCTTCATCTATTGAAATTTTAAAGTCTACTCCGTTTACTTCTGTGTGTAACTCAAATGGATTTTCTTCATAATATGCATTTTGTGGCTCTTTATATATTTCTTCTCTTATTTTTTCAATATCTATTTTTTCTGGTTGTTTTTCTTCTATTGGTATTTCAATTATACCAACTTCTTCACCTTTTATTTGTTTTTTTATTGCTTCAATTATGGTATTTTTAAATTCTTCTTTTTTAACTTGAATTCCTGCTTTACCATTTTGAATGATTAAATTTTCTCCTTCTATATAATATGAACTTTCTACTACTATTCCTGGTATTTTTGTAGAGATATCTTCTATAATTTTATTAAGTTCTTCTTCATTTATATATATTTCTTTTTCAATTTTTTTATTAAATATTCTTGTTAATAAAATTTCATAATTACTAATTAATATATTAGTATTTCTTCCAACTTTATAGGCATCGTTTACCGCTTCTGCTGTACTATATGTTACTTCTAATTGTCCTAAACTAATTGTGGTTTCATAATCTCCTTGTTTTACAGTTAAATTTTTAGCTGTTTGTTTTTCTAAATTTTCTCTTATTTTTTCATATGCCTCATTTATTGTTAAACCTGATACATCAATTTGGTTTATTTTTACTCCTGTAATTATTTTTTCATTTACTGAATTAGTTATTGCAAATATTGTTGATAATACTAAAACTGCAAAAATTATAGCTGTAGGTATAATTATTTTTTTTATATATTTTTTAAATATACTATTATTAACTTGTTGTCTTTTTCTTCTATTATTACCTCTCATAATTTCTCCTTTTTAATTAATTACATGTTAATATTATCACAGTTTTTTTTTCTTTACAATATATATTTTATTCTATTTTTTTCTAACTATTATCTCCAAAAAATATTTCTGTTATTGTCTTTCCCAATGTTTGTGCTATACTTTCCATTATTTTAGTAGATGGATTCATTCTAGTTCCTTTTTCTAAATGACACAAATATCCTGTTGAAATTCCTGCCTTTTTAGCCAATTCTTCCAAATTCATTCCCTTCTCTTTTCTATAGTCTCTTATTCTATTTTTATACATATTTTTCTCCTTTCGTTTACAATTTGTCAATATTATATCGATGCTAATTTGACAAGTCAATTGTTTTGTGATATTTTTTTATAAAATTTAATATTTTTTTCATTTACTGGTAGACAAATTGTGTTTTTTTATATATAATAATGAAAAAATATGGAAAAAGAGGTAGAAATTTATGATTGGTGACATGATTGCAAAAGCAAGAAAAGAAAAAAAGATGACAAAAACAGAACTTTCTAGATTAACAGACATTAATATAGGTCATTTAACACATATTGAAAAAGGAGAAAGAAATCCTAGCCATAAAGCATTAAAAAATATTTGCAAAGCTTTAGATATTCCTTATCAACAATTAATGTATACTTATGATAAAGTTATTAATGAAGATCAAGAAAATTATAATGTTATAAGCCATATTTCTTATAATAAATTATTAGCAGTAGATTCTGTTAGTGGATTTATTGATTGTCCACCTAATGTACCAAGTTCTGCTATTGCTTTAAAAATAAATGATGATTCTATGGCACCAACCTTTGCAAAAGACTCATATGTATTTATAGAATTTAATACACCTTTAAACAGCAGAGACTATGGTTTATTTAGTTTAAATGGAGATATTATTATTAGAAAATTCTTTACAAGAAACGGAAAAATTATTTTAAGAGCTGATAATAAAAATAATCCTGAAATTTCTGTAAAAAAAGATGATGTTTTTTACATTATTGGAAAAATTTTATCAAAATAAATAATTTCTTGTAAAAAATACTTGAATATTTGTTTTTTTAATAATATAATATGGATACAAAAGATAAATAAGGAGAGATATAATAATGGAATTAACAAAAAATATATTCTTTAATACTGATAAATTAATAGAAAATTCAACTGTTAAAATTTCTTATTCAGGAAAACTATTTCAAGAAAATGCTGAAAGAGTTTTTATTCACTATGGATTTGGATTACTTTGGGATAATTTAAATGA
Organism: uncultured Clostridia bacterium; assembly: GCA_944390975.1. Classification (GTDB taxonomy): domain Bacteria; phylum Bacillota; class Clostridia; order TANB77; family CAG-508; genus RGIG8482. The sequence continues at coordinate 26,565 of CALXRX010000007.1, forward strand.
AATAGAAATGGAAAAAACTGAACTTGGTTTTCAAGCAGAAATTAAACTTGATTCTTTTGATACATTCAATTTCTGTTTTAAAGACGATAATAACTGTTGGGATAATAACAATGGAAACAATTATATTTTTCCAATTGAAAAAAATGTTATGTCTTTAGTTGCAACAGAACAAGACGAATTAAGTATGATTACACCTAGAAGACTAAGAAAATCTTACATTTGGAGTAAAAAAGTAAGACTTGCAATATATAAAATTATTACATACATTCCAAAAATTATATCTGGAAATTATAAAAGAAAAGTAACTGAATAATATATAAATTAAAGACGGAATAATCCGTCTTTTAAATTACCCATCCGCCATTTGGAGATATAATTTGCCCAGTTGTATAAGTATCTTCAACTAACCATTTTGCACATTTTGCAATTTCTTCTGGCATTCCAAATCTTCCTAATGGTATTTGATTATTTATTTCTTCAATTTCTTCCTTTGTACAATCATTATTCATATCTGTCATTATTGCACCTGGCGCAATTGAATTAACTCGTATTCCAGATGGTCCTAGTTCTTTTGCTAATGCTTTTGTTAAACCATCTATTCCAGCTTTACTAACAGAATATGCAACTTCACATGAAGCTCCTGTTATTCCCCATATAGAAGAAATATTTATAATACATCCCTTTTTATATTTAATCATATCTTTTACTACTTCTTGAGTCATATAAAAAACAGAATTTAAATTACAAGAAATTAATTCATCCCAATCTTTATCTGTAATATCAGTAAATAACTGCCATTTATCAATTCCTGCATTATTAACTAATATATCTATTTCACCAAATTTTTCTTTTGCAAATGCTATAAGCTTTTGGACTTCTTCTCTTTTAGAAACATCAGCTTTATATATTTCTACTTTATTCCCTTTTTGTGTTAAATCTTTTTTTAGGTTTTGTGCTTCTTGTTCAGACTTATTATAATTAATTACTACATTTATCCCCATTTGTGCAAATTCTTCAACTATCGCTCTTCCAATACCTTTTGCTCCTCCTGTTATAATTGCTGTACTCATTTATTTCCTCCTAATTAATAAAATAAAAGCCAATAATTAAGAGCTTTCTCAAAACTATTGACCTTTTTAATATGGAGCCACTTCTCAGATTCGAACTGAGGACCCCCGCATTACAAGTGCGGTGCTCTGGCCAACTGAGCTAAAGTGGCGTTGGTGACCCGTACGGGATTCGAACCCATGTCTCCGCCGTGAAAGGGCGGTGTATTAACCTCTTTACCAACGGGCCAAATATAAAAGAATGCTAAATTTTCATTTAGTATTCTTTTGGTGAGCCATCGCAGACTCGAACTGCGGACAACTTGATTAAAAGTCAAGTGCTCTACCACCTGAGCTAATGGCCCAAAAATGTACCCGTGAAATAGGTACTTTAATATGTTACTACATTTTTTATGTTCTGTCAATCTTTTTTTCACATTTTTTTCATATTTTTGAAACTTTTTTATCATATTTATTGTTTTATTATATAATATATATTTTTTATACCTTTAATATAACAAATTTATGCGTTTAATTCATTTAAAATTTCTTCTACATCTATTCCATGTACCATACAAGCTTCTTCTATAGTTTCTTCTTGTGATGCTGGACATCCTAAACAATGCATTCCTGCATTTAATAATATTTCTGCTTTTTCTGGTGCATTTTCTAATAATTCTCCAATTTTTGTTGTTTTTTCTATTTTCATTGTTTCACCTCCTATCTTAATTTCTCATATTTTATCATATTTATTCAAAAAAGTATAGACAAATTTATTTTTTTGTTATATGATTATGCTATTGTTAGGTGGTGATAAAAATTAATACTTTAATTAATCTATTTTTTATCACTTTCATTATAAATATTTTTATTGTTTTTTATTCAATTTATACTTTTTTCGATATTAAAATTTTCCATAATTTACAAGGTGCAAAATTAAATATCAAAAAACGTGACTTTAATTAGGAGGTTTTCATGTTAGTACAAAAATTTTATCATAGGCTATTTTTTTGCTTTATTTTTTGTTTTTTCCTCTGTTTAATTGGATTTATATTATTTAAACCTATTTTTTTAACTAATACAGTAATTATTCCCTATTCTTTACATCCTTATGATATATGTGCTACTAAACCCGTTTTATGGCAGAATATTAAAATTTGTTTTATTATTTTTTACGTTATTTCTTCAATTATTTGTTCAAATTTTTTATATTCTTTAATTTTTCGAAAATATATACTTAATGTAAAGAAATTAAATAAAAAAAGCAATAAACTTATTAAGCCCAATTTAAATGATAAAAATTTATTTTTATTTGTAGGAAAAAATGAAAGTGACAATTTAGTTTATATTCCAGAAAAAAGTTTATATCAAAACATTTTAATTACCGGTACTATTGGTACTGGAAAAACAAGTTCTTGTATGTACCCATTTACAAAACAATTAATAAATTTCAATAATAATAACCCTAATTCTAAATTAGGCATGCTAATTTTGGATGTTAAAGGAAATTTCTATCGTGAAGTTATTAATTTTGCAAGAAATTCTAATCGTTTGGATGATTTATATATAATTGAATTAGGAAAAAATGTAAAATATAATCCGCTTGATAAGCCAAATTTAAAACCAAGTGTTCTTGCTAATAGATTGAAAACAATTCTTATGCTTTTTTCTCCCAATAACTCGGATTCCTATTGGCTTGATAAAGTAGAGCAAGTTCTGACTGAAGCAATAAAATTCTGCAGGTTATATAATAATGGCTATGTTACTTTTTTAGAACTTCACAAATTAGTTACTATTCCAAATTATTATATCGATAAATTAGATATTATAAAAGATATTTTTATTTCTGGTAAGTTATCCAAAAAAGATTGTTATGATGCAATTTCTTCAGTTGAATTTTTTGAAAAAGAATTTAATTCACTTGATAATAGAACTTCTTCTATTATCAAATCCGAAATTACTCGTATTACAAATTGTTTTGTTTCAGATTATGATGTAATGAATACTTTTTGCCCCCAAAAAGAAGATATTACTTTCTCTGGTTTTAGAGATTTAGTAGATAATGGAAAAATTGTTGTATTAAATATGAATATTGCAGAATACAGGAATTTATCAAAAATTATTGCAACCTATTTAAAATTAGATTTTCAAACAGAAGTTATGAACAGATTAAATAGGTATGATAATAATGATTTTAGAAGTGTAGCATTTATATGTGATGAGTTTCATGAATACTGTTCTATCTCAGATGCAGATTTTTTTGCACAATCAAGAGAAGCAAAATGTATAAATATTGTTGCAACACAAAGCTATTCCTCTTTATTAAACTCAATTAATAATCAATATGCAGTAAAAGTAATTGTTCAGAATTTAATAAATAAATTTTGGTTTAGAACTGATGACATTAATACAATTGATGATATCCAAAAGCAAATTGGTAAAGAGGATAAAGTAAAAATATCTAAAAGTATTTCTGAAAATGCTAAGGAAACTCATTACAGCTATTTTACAAAATCCTTAAATTCTAAAGATTCAAATTTGTCTGAGAGTATAAATGAATATGTACAAAGTGATTATATTTATGATACTAATTTTTTTACTACAGGATTAGAAACCTTTTCATGTTTGTCCTTTTTATCTGATGGATATAAAATTTTAAAACCAATGAAATTAAAATTGATTCCATATTTTCGTAAATAATAATTTATTTTACTTTTAAATTAATAATAAACAATTTTTTTAAACTGTTTTATATTTATTAAAATTTATTTTAGGAGGTTTTATTTTGAAAACAAAAAAATTATTTTTTATTTTATTTACTGTATTTTTATTTATTATTATTTTATTTTCATCTGCTAATTATTCTTACTGTGCAGATCAAAAACTTGTAAATACTATAAATAAGGCTTTTGAACAAATACAAGACTGGTTATTAAAGCTTGCAACCCCTGCTGCTGCAGTTGCTGTTGGCACTGGTGTTTTTATGAAAAAGTTTAGTTTTGGAGATGAAGAGAGAATTAGAGTTGGAAAAAAATTAATTAAAAGTTCTTTATTTTCTTATGCATTTATTCTAGCAATTGATTTAATTCTATCTGCTATTAAATCACTAATTTAATAGGAGGTTGATTTATTGGAAGAAGAAATAAATATAACAGAAGTAATTATTAATTCTATTAATACTATTTTTCAAACTATTTTTTCATCTATTGATAATAATTTATATTCTATTATTGATGAAATAACTTTTGTTAATACAGATATTTTAGATACTTCTTATTTTAGAAATATTTTTGGTACATCAACAACAAATGGAATTCTTTTAATTGCAAATTCTCTTGTTTTAGGATTTTTTCTATATTATTGTTTTAAATTATTATTATCAAATCTTTTAATAACTCAAACAGAACGCCCTGTTAGTTTTATTTTTAAATTATTAATTTTTTGCATTTGCATGAATTCTTCAATATTTATTTGTGAACAGATAATTTTTATTAATAATTCTATTTCTTCTGCAATAAAAGAACTAGGAAATAATTTATTTGGAACTACTTTAAGCTTTTCTGCTTTAGTAGAAAAATTAAATATTATGATACAAATAGAAGAAAATAGTTTTACTATTTTTTCTATAGATGGTTTGTTGAAAAGTATAATTTCAATTAGTTTTTTAAATTTAACTTTTTCTTATTCTCTAAGATACATAATGATAAAAGTGTTTGTTCTTATTTCTCCTTTTGCTTTTTTATCTCTTAGCACAAGTTCTACTTCTAGCTTTTTTAAAGCTTGGATTAAGTGTTTTTTATCATTATTATTTATACAAATTTTAGTGTCATTTGTTTTACTAATAATATTTTCTATAGATTTTAGCTCTAATAATATTTTTTCTAAATTTTTAATTTGTGGCTCTATTTTTGCTTTGCTTAAGGCTAATTCTTATGTTAGAGAATTTATGGGTGGAATTAGTACTGATATATCTAATAGCTTTAATGGTATAAAATCTTTTATTAAGTAGGTGTGTTAATTATGAAATTTATATTTCCTCAAAATTATAATTTTAATAGCAAATTATTTGGTTTTATTGATTATTCCACTGCTATATTGAATATTGTTTGGTTTAGTTTTGTTTTTTGTTTTGTTAATTTATTTTTTTCTAATATTAATTTAAAAATATTTATATTTATTGTTTTATGCTTTCCTGTATTACTATTTAGTATTATTGGATTTAATCATGAAAATATTATATATGTTTTTATATATATTTCTAAATATGTTAGAAATCCTAAAATATATCTGTACAAAAGATAAAATATTTTACGAATATTTTTAGTGTTAAAATTCAGACTATTTTACTTTTTTAAAATTTATAGGTAATAGTATATAAATATTTTGAGCAATAATTTTTTAGTAGATAATTTTCTCCATTTTATTGTATTAATTCTTTTAAAATGATATAATTTGATATATTATTACATAAGATAAAAATTTATATATGATGTATACAAGGAGAGAAAAATATTTATGAAATTAGAGCAAAATGATTTATCTATGATATTTTCTACAACAGAAATTTCTGACATTTTTTTTACAGAATATTTATCACAAGCGTCAGGTGACTATATAAAAGTTTACTTATATATTTTATTTTTATCTAAATATGGAAAAGATGTTAAATTAAATGATTTAGCCAAAAAACTTTCATTACCTTTAAAAACTATACAAGATGCACTTAAATATTGGGAAGAAGAGGAAGTTATTATTAAAAAAAATACTGGTTATATTGTTAATAACCTTCAAGAAATAGAACTTCATAAATTATATAAACCAAAGCTTTCAACTACAGCTGATATAGAAAAAAATTCTAAAAACCAATATAGAGCAAAAGCAATTGATGCAATTAATACATCATTCTTCCAAGGTGTAATGTCTCCTTCTTGGTATAATGATATAGATTTATGGTTTAAAAAGTATGGCTTTGATGAACAAGTAATGCTTGCTTTATTTAGGTATTGTTTTGAAAGGTCTGCATTACATAGAAACTACATACAAACAGTTGCTGATGCATGGCATAAAAATAATATAAAAACATTTTCAGATTTAGATTTATACTACCAAAAACAAGAAAAATTAAACATTATAAAAAAATCTATTTCAAAAAAATTAGGATTAACTAGAGGATTAACACAATATGAAGAAGCATATATTGAAAAATGGGTTGTAGATTTTGGTTTTACCCTTGAAATAATAGAACTTGCTTTAAAAAGAACTACTTCTAAATCAAATTTCAGTTTTGATTATATAGATAAGATTCTTTGCGATTGGCAAGATAGAAATTTAAAAACTGTAGCAGATATTCAAAAATTTTTATTAGATATGAAAAATAAAAAAACAGATATAAAGAATTTAGAGAAAAAAAGTTATAATAATTATGAGCAAAGAAAATATGATAATTTTGATTCTCTTTATGCAAATGTTCAAAAGGCTTAAAAAAATATTTAGGAGTTACACTTATGAATGATTCTACTCTAAAAAAATTATTAAAAGAATATGATAAAAAAAGACAATTAGCATTTCTTGATTTAGATAAAAGAAAACAAGAATTATTTTCTTCTAATAAAAGATTAGAAGAAATAGATAATGAAATTAATTCATATTCTATACAAATTGCAAAAAATATTTTATCTTCTCCAAATAATACTACTTTTTTGGAGAATTTAAGAAATAAAATAGATACATTAAAAAAAGAAAAAAATATGCTTTTAAAAAGTTTGAATATAGATGATAATTTTTTTAAACCACATTTTGATTGCAATTTATGCAATGATACTGGATATATTCAAGATGGTTATAGTTTTAATTTATGTTCATGCATCAAACAAAAATTATTTGATATTGAATATAATAAATCTAATATTGATAAATTAGAAAAAGATAATTTTGATAATTTTAATTATAATTTATATTCTGATAATATTAATGAAGCTTTGTATTCTTCAAATTTATCTCCTAGAGATAATATTAAAAATATAAGAAAAATTGCATTATCTTTTATAAATAATTTTGATGATAGTAATGAAAAAAATTTACTATTTATAGGTAATACTGGTCTTGGTAAAACTTTTTTATCTAATTGTATTGCAAATGAATTATTAAAAAAAGGAAAGACCGTTCTTTACCAAACTGCATCTGTTATGCTTGATTCTATTATTGATTATAGATTTAATAAAAATTCTTCTACAAATATGTATGAAAATATTTTAACTGTGGATTTATTAATTATTGACGATTTAGGAACTGAATTCATGAATAGTATGAAATTTAGTGAATTATTTAATGTAATAAATACTAGATTATTAAATCAAAATAATCATATTACTAAAACAATTATCTCAACTAATTTAAATTTACAAGAATTAAGCCAAAAATATGATGAAAGAATTTTTTCAAGATTTGTTGGGTACTATAATATTTGTAGATTCTTTGGAGAGGATATTCGTTTTAAGAAGTAAGATACTCACAATATTTAAAATATTGTGAGTATCTTATTAACATTTTAATAAGTTTTGTGGAAAAAAGGATGTGTAATTTTTTAACACATCCTTTGATTTTTTGTTTAAATTTTAATTATTTTTTGTTATCTTTGAGTTGTTTCTTCATAGTCTTTTCTTTATGTTTTGTTTATTTTTATTTTTGTTTTTGTTTTTTATTACATTTTTTTATGTTTTATTTGTTTATTACTCATTTATATTTTCTTCATTAGATATTGTTTCTATGCTTACAACTTTTGAGCCATCATTTGTTCTCATTAATGTAACTCCTTGAGTAGATCTTCCAAGAACACTTACTTCTTTAACTGCTAGTCTTATAATTGTTCCTTTGTCTGTAATAAGCATAACATCTTCATCTTCTCCAGTAACTCTAATTCCTACAATTGTTCCTGTTTTTGGTGTTACTTTATATGTTATAACTCCTTTTCCACCTCTTGTTTGAACTCTATATTCATCTAATTCTGTTCTTTTTCCAAAACCATGTTCAGTTATTGCAAGTAATGTTGCTTTTACACCTGTTATTATAGATTCCATTCCTATTACATAGTCATCTTTATTTAATTTAATTCCTATAACTCCTTGTGCTACTCTACCAATTGGACGTACATCTTTTTCATCAAATGTAATACTCATACCTTCTTTTGTAACTAATACAACATTATCTTCTCCATCTGTAAGTCTTACACCAATTAACTCATCATCTTCTTTTAATGTAATTCCTTGTAATCCTGTTTTTCTAGTTGTATTATACTCTGTTAGTGCTGTCTTTTTAATTAATCCATTTCTTGTTGCCATTAATAAGAATTTTCCTTCAGCAAAGTTTTGGATTGGAATAACCGCAGATATTTTTTCTCCAGCATCTAAACTTAATAAATTAACTATTGCTGTTCCTTTTGCAGTTCTTCCCGCTTCTGGTATTTCATATCCTCTTAATTTATATAGTTTTCCTTTGTTACTAAAGAATAAAATAGTATCATGAGTAGATGCTGTAAATATTTGTTTTACAAAATCTTCTTCTCTAGTTGCTATTCCTGTAATTCCTTTTCCACCTCTTCTTTGGCTTTTATATGTATCAATTGGCATTCTTTTTATATATCCAAAATGTGTTAAGGCTATTACTGTTTGTTCTTCTTTTATTAAATCTTCAACATCAAATTCTCCCTCTGCTGCAACTATTTTTGTTTTTCTTTCATCTCCAAATTTAGTTTTTATTTCTATTAATTCTTCTTTTATAATATCAAAAACTAATTTTTCGCTTCCTAATATTTCTTTTAAATGAGCAATTAATTTCATCAATTCTTCATATTCTTCTTCTATTTTTTCTCTTTGCAATCCTGATAATGTTTTTAATCTCATGTCTAGAATTGCTTGTGCTTGAATATCTGAAAGACCAAATCTTTCCATTAATCTTTCTTTTGCATCATCATAAGAAGAACGAATTATATTAATTACTTCATCAATGTTGTCTAAAGCTATTTTTAATCCCTCTAAAATATGTGCTCTTGCTTCAGCTTTATCTAATTCAAATTTTGTTCTACGTAAAATAACATTTTTTCTATGATCTAGATAATACTCTATACATTGTCTTAATGTTAATATTTTTGGCTCTCCATTTACAAGTGCTAACATGATAATTCCAAATGTATCTTGCATTTGTGTGTTTTTATATAATTGATTTAAAACAACTTGTGCATTTGCGTCTCTTTTTAATTCAATAACAATTCTAACTTTTTCTTTTCTGTCTGATTCATCTCTTAGTTCTGATATTCCTTCAATTCTTTTATCTCTAACTAAGTGTGATATATATTCAATTAGTTTTGCTTTGTTTACTTGATATGGTAATGATGATACTATTATTCTTTGTTTATTACCACTCATTTCCTCTATTTCTGCTTCAGCTCTTACTATAATTTTTCCTTTACCTGTTGTGTATGCTTCTTTAATTCCTTCTCTACCTAAAATTATTCCTTCTGTTGGAAAATCTGGTCCTTTTATTACTTGCATTAAATCTTCATCTGTTACATTGTCTTCCTCAATTACTTTTATTATTCCATTTACAACTTCTGTTAAATTGTGTGGTGGTATATTTGTTGCCATTCCAACTGCAATTCCAGATGAGCCATTAACTAATAATGTTGGTATTCTAGCAGGTAATACTGTTGGCTCCTGTAATCTATCATCATAGTTTGGCATAAAATCTACTGTGTTTTTTTCTATGTCTGTTAACATATAGTTTGATATTTTTGCCATTCTAGCTTCTGTATACCTCATGGCAGCAGCTCCATCACCATCAATTGAGCCAAAATTTCCATGTCCATCAATTAGTGGGTATCTAAGTGAGAAATCTTGAGCCATTCTAACCATAGCATCATATACTGAAGAGTCTCCATGTGGATGGTATCTTCCAAGAACTGATCCTACTGTGTTTGCACATTTTCTATATGGCTTGTCTGATGTAATTCCATCTTCATGCATTGCATATAAAATTCTTCTATGCACTGGTTTTAATCCATCTCTAACATCTGGCAATGCACGTGATACAATTACACTCATTGCATAATCGATATAAGATGTTTTCATCTCATTTTCAATATTTCTTTCTATAATTTTTTCTCCTGGTCTATCCATTAAAATCCCTCTTTTTCGTTATATTTTAACCTAGTGTAATTATACTTTAACATATTAAAAATTGCAAGAATTTTTGACAAAAAATATAGAAAAAAGCCTAATATTTCAATAATTTTATTAGAATTATGATACTAATTTTTTTAGTTTTTTATAATTATTTTTGTACTAATTTTTATTTAACGTTCAGACTATTTAACTTTTTTAAATTGATAGATAATTATATATAAATATTTTTGTAATTATTTTTATTATATTAATTTTTTAGCAAGTGCTAGTTCATCTTCTGAAAGATTAAAATCTTGTCCTTTATTTTTTATTAATGTATGTAAATTTTCTACTTGGTGTGCTTTTTTTAATGTATCTTCTAATGGAATTAATTCTTCTAATTTTTCTTTTATTTTATTATATTCTAATTCCATTTTAGAGAAATTTTGTTGTTTATAATAAGTGTTCCAATTATTTATATATTTATCTAATTTTTCTATACCTTTTAATTGATTTGTTAATGTATTTTCTATGTTGCTTTCTATATTGCTAATTAAAACATTTTTTCCATTTTTTATTATATCTTCTAAACTATTTGGTAATATTCCACTTTTACTTGCTACATTTATTCCAAAATCTATTCCATCTGAAATTGTATCTAATAATCCTCCTTTTTCAACTGCTTTTTGTATTTGTGTAATATTATCAAATTTTCCTGTTACTATTCCTAATGCACTTTTACCTAAATCAATTGCACTTTCTATCGTTTTATTTATTCCTTCTTTAAAACCTTCTTTTATTATTGTATCTTTTATTTCTATTACTTGGTCTTCTATAACATCTGGTAATAAATATCTAAGCCCTACATTTAAAGCTGTATTTATGGTTTTTCCAAGTGTTGTGTCTAAAAAATTATTTTGTTTTTCTGCAGTTATATTATAATCTATATTGTTATTTATTAATTTATTTTCATTTTCTAAATTATTTTGGGTTGGTTTATTATCTTTTTCTAATTCTACAGTCATTTATTTTTTCCTTTCTATTTATATTTATTATTTTAATTTTGTTTTAATTAATTATTTTTTTTTACTATTTTATTTTCATTTTTTAATTAATTATTTTTTTATTTACTTTTTTATTTTTATTTTTTAATTAATTATTTTTTTATTTACTTTTTTATTTTTATTTTTTAATTAATTATTTTTTTATTTACTTTTTTATTTTCATTTTTTAATTAATTATTTTTCAATTTACTATTTTATTTTTGTTAATTAATTTATTTTTAATTTATTATTTTATTTTTGTTTTTTAATTTTCTATTTTTTCTAAATAATATTTTTTTAATTTATTATTTCTAATTATTTTTTTTGCAATATTTTTATATTGTTTTTTTATTTTATTTTCTAAAAATATTTCATTCATGTTTTGATTAATTAAAGTATTACATTTTTTTATAAAATTAATTTTTCCTATTATATTATAATTTTTAAAAACTTCTTTTAAAATATCAAAACATATAGTATCACTTTTTATTTTATTAAATAAAATATATATTTTTTCTTTATTTATATTCCACTCATTTAAATATTTTTCAAGTAAATTTTTTGCTTTTTTTATTTGTAATAAATTTGGCTCTGTCATAAATATTATTTTATCTGCATTATTTACTAAATTTGTTATGCTTTTATAATTTATATTATTATTTTTTTCTTGTTCAAAATCTATTAATATATAATCATATTTATTTTTTAAATTATTTATTATTTTAATTAATTCAATATCATTATTTATAATATTATTTATTTTAGAGATTAAATCTATTTTTGAATTAATTTTTATTATTTCCTCATTTAATTCTGTTTCTTCCTGAATATTATTTTTTTGATTTTCACTATTTTTTACATTTTTATTTTTTATATTTTTTCCAAATAGAGTTTGTATGCTGTTATTAATGTAATCGAAATCTATTATTAATATTTTTTTATTTAATTTTTCTAATTGCTTAGCTATATTTACAGTAAATATTGTTTTTCCTACACCTGTACATCCACTAATAATTATTAATTTTGAAATTGTTTTTTTATTTTCTTTTTTTATAATTTTTAATATACTATTTATTATTTTATTTTTTAATAAATTATTTTCATATTCTTTTTTTATTTCTGTTTCTATTTCTATTTTTTCTTCTTTTGTAATTAAATTTATTTTTTCATTGTTTTTTATTTCTTTTTTTTCATTTTTTTCAATATTTTTTTCTTTATTTTCTTCTTTGTTTAATATTATTTTTTTTAATTCTTTTATTTCATTTTCTAATTCTTCTTTTTTATTTTTATTTATTATTAATTCTGCTATTTCTTTTATTTCTATTTCATTGTTATAAAATATATTAATATTTCCTTTTGCAAATAAATAATTTTCTAATGCTTTGTTTTCTTTTTCTAGTATAATTATTAATTTTATTTCTTTTTTTATATTTTTTATTTCTTCTATTAGTTCTTTTATATTATATTTTCCTGGTAGCAATTCGCTAATAATTATAATTTCAATATCTGGATGTATTTCTAATGCTTCTATAATTCCTTCTTGATATTGTATATCATTCATTACTATTTCTATTTCTTTGTATTCTTTTAGTTTTTCATTAACATTTTTATTTAGTAAAGCTGTAATTAATTTTTTCATTTTTGAAATCCCCTTTTTTATAGGTATAACTAAATTTTATTTATTATTTCTTTTTCAAAATTGTTTGCTTCTATTTTTGTTAGAATATGATTTTCTCCTGCAAACATTAAGCATTCTCCTCTTTTTAATGATTTTATTTCTACTTTTTCTTTTTCTGATAAGTTAGAATATTGTGCTAATATTTTTATGTTTTCTTCTTCTAATGAAAAAAAAGTTTTTATGCTTGTATTGTTTAATATACTTCTTCCATATATTCCATTTTCTAAACTAAATAAATCTGATATGTCTTGAGTTATTGCTACTGCACTTCCTCCATATTTTCTTATTGTTTTAAATATTTTATATATAAAGCTTGCTACGTTTTTATTTGATGTTACTCCAATTAGTCTCCATATTTCATCTAGATATATTGCTTTTTTTACTTTTCTGTTTATTTTTATTTTATCCCAAAATAATTCTGTAAATATATACATTCCATATTGTAAATTTTCTTCTCCTAATTCATATACATCTGCAACTATAAAGTTGTTATCTATTTTTACGTTTGTGTATTGGTTAAAAAATTTTAATGAGCCTTTTATAAATGGAATTAATTTTGTTTTAAATACTTTTGTTTTTGGATCTTTGTCTAAAATATTATATAAATCTTCTAATATTGGCATGTCTTTACTGTCTTTAAATATTTTTGTTATTGTAATTTTATTTTCTTCATTTTTGTATAAGCTTTCATCATCAAATGTTATTCCTTTTTCTGAATAACATTGAATTAATTTGTCTTCTAATATTGCTTTTTCTTCTTCATCCATTTCTCCAAAAATTAAATTAAAAAAGCCTATTAGTTTTCCTATTTTTGTTGCTAAATATCCTTTTTCATTTTCTTCTATACTTTCTTTTCTTATATCAAATATATTTATGTATGTACTAGATGTTGGTCCTATTTTTAACAGTGTTCCACCTAAGTTTTTGCAAATGTTATTATATTCTCTATCTGGATCTATTACATATTGTTCTATTCCTAATAATCTATTTCTTAGTATTAGTAATTTTGTGTAAAATGATTTTCCTGCTCCACTTGTTCCAAATATGCTTATATTTGCATTTTTATATTTATTTGTATTATATCTGTCTATAAAAACTAAACTGTTGTTATATATGTTTGTTCCTATGTATATTCCATTTTCATCAAATATTGATGATGATATAAATGGATATGTTGATACAAGGCCTTGTGTTAATATGTTTCTTTTACTTACTTCTTTTATGTCTTCATGATTTTTCATTATTGGCATGCATGATAAAAATGCTTGTTCTTGTCTAAAGTATGCTCTTCTTGTTTGCATTCCTTTACTTTGTATTATTCCTTCTGTTTTATTTATAAGGTATTCTAATTCTTTTTTATTTTTTGTGAATAAGTTTATATAAATATATAAAAAATATAGTTCTTCATTGTTTACTTGCATTTGTTTTCTGATGTATTTTGCGTCATTGTATGTAAATGCTGCTATGTCTATATCTTGACTATTTTGATTTTTATTTTGTAAATCTACTCCTACATTTCCAATATGATATGTTAATTCTCTAATTATTTTATATGAGTCTTTTTTCTCATAAAACATTGATATATTTACATTTATGTTTGTGTCTATTAAATTTTTTAATAATAAATCGGTTTGTTCTCTATAATAATTTACTATTAATAGTGAGGAATAATATATATCATCTATTTCTATGTATTTTGGATTTTGTAAATTTATATATGTTGGTGCTATAATATCTTTTTGATTTATTGCTCCTTCTAAAAATTCTAATTTTGGGTTTTCTGTTTCTTTATTTTTTTTATTATTTTTAAATATTTGTATTTTTATTTTTTTTCCTCCTTTTTAATTATTTTCGATAAAATTTTTTGTACTTAAAAATGATAATATTATTTGTATTATTTCTTCTTTTGAATCATATTCTTGTACTACATTTCCACATCTCGATAGACATTCTTTTATTTTAAAATATTTTTCGTTTAAGTCTTGAAATATAATTTCTTCATTAATATTTTCTTTTTTGTTTTTATGGGAGTTTTTTATTATGATATAAAAATTTTTTGATGATGATTTTTTTTCATTGTTTATTTTTTGAATAAAATTTATATAATTTTGAGATAATTCTAAAATATTTTTATTTGTTTCTTTTTCCATTTGTGTGTTTATGTTTGAACTATGTTTTGATAAATCTTTTTTATTACTTTGAATTAATATCTGAATGTCAAAATTACATGTTTTTAAGAAAATTTTATAAGAATTTAAAATTGCTTCTTTTTCTAATTCTGATTTTAAATTATAGTTTATTGGAATAACTTTTAGGATTTTAACATAGGAATTGTCTTTTAATTTTATAATTCCTTTTTCAAAAATTGTTTGAATTGGCAACCAGTTCTGTACAGAAAAAATTTGTTTTTCCTCCATTTTTTCTCCTTTTTAATAAAATTATTATTATAATAAATCTTTTTCTTTGCTTTGTCAACAAAAACATTTCGACACCTTTCGACAGTTGCTTTTCCATTTTTTTCTTTTTATTTTTTGTATATATTTTTTATTTTTGCTTATAATAATGTCATAAGGTTAATATTAGTCGAACAAAGAGTAATATTAGGTTTATTTAAAGCTTTTTATTATTTGAGCAAAGATGTATAATGGCTTTATTTTAGGTTATTATATGTCGGCGATAAGAAATTATTATTTGTATGCAGGCTATATTTACTTATATTAATTATTTTTAATTTTTATTTGTTTTAATATATGGTTATATTATAGGTAATAATTTTGAGTTAAGATTATATTTATATTTTTGCTAATATTTTTTATTTTATTTATTATTATATTAAATATTATTAAGTGGTTGTTATTAGTCCCATGAGGATGAATATGGTTACTTAGGGTGTATTTATAGTCGAGCGACTGATTTTTATGTGTGGTGAATTGCTTATTTATATAGCAATATATATTAGGTAAGTAATTATGCATATTAGTTTTAGCTGTAGATTAATATTAGCTTTATAGATTAATAGCGTAATAATGTTATTTGCATTATTACGCTATTAATATTTTATTGTAAAGCAAAACCACATATAAGATTTTTCATTTATAAAATACAAAATGGTTAAGCTTTTCTTATTTGCTTTATTAAATATCTAGATTTTTTACATATTTAGCATTTTCTTCTATAAATTGTCTACGAGGTGCAATTTCATCTCCCATAAGAATTGTAAATATTTCATCAGCTTTTATTGCATCATCCATTGTTACTTTTACAAGTATTCTTGTTTCTGGATTCATAGTTGTTTCCCATAATTGTTCTGGATTCATTTCTCCTAAACCTTTATATCTTTGTATTGTTACTCCATCTCTTCCAATTTCTTTTAAAGATTTTTCCATGTCTTCATCTGTGTAACAATATATATCTTTCATTCCTTTTTTAGAAAGCTTATATAATGGTGGCTGAGCAAGATAAACGTTTCCATTTTCTATTAGTGGTCTCATATATCTAAAGAAAAATGTTAATAATAGTGTTCTAATGTGTGCTCCATCAACATCCGCATCTGCCATTATAATAACTTTTCCATATCTTATTTTGGTTATATCAAAGTCTGCTCCTATTCCTGCTCCAACTGCTACTATTACTGGGTTTAATTTATCATTTCCATATATTTTATCAACTCTTGCTTTTTCTACATTAAGCATTTTTCCCCATAAAGGTAATATTGCTTGAAATTTTCTATCTCTACCTTGTTTTGCACTTCCTCCAGCTGAATCCCCTTCTACTATATATACTTCACATTCTTCTGCTACTTTACTACTACAATCTGCAAGTTTCCCTGGTAATGTTGTTGTTTCTAAGGCTGATTTTCTTCTAACAAGTTCTCTTGCTTTTCTTGCTGCCTCTCTTGCACGACATGCACTAACACATTTTTCTAATATTGCTTTTGCTACTGTAGGGTTTTCTTCTAAAAATGTAGATAATGCTTCATTTACCATACTTTGAACAACACCTGTTACTTCACTATTTCCTAATTTAGTTTTTGTTTGCCCTTCAAATTGAGGCTCTTTTACTTTTACTGAAACTACTGCTGTTATACCTTCTCTTATGTCCTCTCCTTGTAAGTTTGAATCTTTTTCTTTTAATATATTGTGGTTTCTAGCGTAATCATTAAATACCTTTGTAAGTGCTCTTTTAAAGCCTTCTAAATGTGTTCCTCCTTCAATTGTATTAATATTATTAACAAATGTGTATATATTTTCAGAATATGAACTTGTATATTGTATTGCAATTTCTACTGGAACTTCTCCTTGCTTTTCTATATATATTGGTGTTTTATGTAATTTTTCTTTATTTTTATTTAAATATTCAACAAATGAGATTAATCCTCCTTCAAAACAGAAATCTGATTTTTTTGGAGTTTCTTCTCTTAAATCTTCTATAACTATTCTTAATCCTTTTGTTAAGAAGGCCATTTCTCTAAATCTATTTTCTAATACTTGAAATTCATATTCTAATGTTTCAAATATAGTATCATCAGCTAAAAATCTAACTTTTGTTCCTGTTTTATCGGATTCTCCTATTTTTGTTAGGCTTTTTACTGTTTTTCCTCTTTCAAATGACATTTCAAAAATTCCGCCATCTCTTTGTATAGTAACTTCTACCCATTTTGATAAAGCATTAACAACTGAAGATCCAACACCATGAAGTCCACCAGATACTTTATATCCACTATCTCCTCCGAATTTTCCTCCTGCATGTAATACTGTATAAACAGTTTCAGCTGCTGATATTTTTGTTTTTGGGTGTATATCAACAGGTATTCCTCTACCATCATCTTCTACACATATGATGTTTCCTGGCTCTATTGTTACATGAATATTTTTACAATAACCTGCAAGTGCTTCATCAACTGCATTGTCAACAATTTCATATACTAAATGATGTAATCCTCTAACTGAAACACTTCCTATATACATTCCTGGTCTTTTTCTTACGGCTTCTAGTCCCTCTAATACTTGAATTTGATCAGCACCATACTCGTGATCATATTTTTCCATTTAAATTCCTCCTCTTTAATGCCTAATCATTTATATTATATATTTATTTTGAAAAAAAGCAAGTTAAAATTTTCTTTTTCCTAATGTTGTTGAAGATATATTTGATATATAAGCTTTTATGATATTGTTTTCTTTTGTAATTATTATTGATTTAGCTTTTCCTTCACTTATATCATATTTATTATTTTTATCAATTCCTTCATAGAATTCTTTAAATATTTTATTATCTTTTAAATTTTCATAGTCTAATATAAATATAATATTTTCTTTATTTATAATAACATTATTTCCAATATGCAAGTACATTTTTTCTCCTATCTTTTAATAACATTTCCGTTATTAACCAAGTAAGTTTTCCACATTTTATCACAAATTGTGAATTCATCTGTACATGTTATTAATATTTGTGTATTATTAATATTTTTTAAAAAATTTTCCCTTCTAATTATATCTAATTCAGACATAAAATCATCTAGTAATAATATTGGATACTCCCCTATTTCTTCATATATTATTTCAAGTTCAGATAATTTTAATGAAAGAATTACAGTTCTATTTTGTCCTTGTGATCCATAAATATTTACTTGTTTTTTATTTATATAAAATATTAAGTCATCTCTATGTATTCCTTTTGAAGTATATCCTTTTGCAATATCTATTTCCCATGTTTTTTTCAAATCTTCTATATATTTTTCTTTACTAATAAAATCTGTTAAATATTTTATTTTTATTTCTTCTTTATTTTCTGTTACATTACTATGAATTTTATTTATTTTATTTTTTATTTTATCAATAAATTCATTTCTATATTCGTAAATATTTTTTGCATATTCTGCTAATTTCTCATCCCATATTTCTAATAATTGTTTAGATTTATTTTCTAATTTTATTTGTCTTAAATAACTGTTTCTTTGTTCTAATGTCTTTAGATACATATTAAGATTATATATGTACCTTGGTCTTAATTGGCTAATTAAAACATTTAAAAATCTTCTTCTTTTTGCTGGTCCACTTTTTAATATTTCTATATCATCAGGACTAAACATTACTATATTTATATTTCCTAAAATATCACTTAATTTTTCTTGTTTTATATCATTTACAAATACTCTCTTTTTTTCATTTAGTTCTATTTTTATTTTTCCTTCTCTATCTGATTTTTCATATTGAATTTCTACTTTTGAATTTTCTTGTCCTAATTTTATTAATTCTTTTTCTTTTTTGGCTCTAAATGATTTTCCTATTGCACATAAATATACTGCTTCTAAAATATTAGTTTTTCCTTGTGCATTATTCCCATAAAATAAATTAATTCCATTTTGTAATTCTATTTCCTGATTTTCATAGTTTCTAAAATTGCTTAGCTTTATATTTTTTATATACATTTTTTTCTCCAAATTACTCTTTTAATCTAATTGGTAAAATCATGTATGTATAATCCCCTTCTTCTATTGGTCTTATAACACATGGTGAAATATTAGTTCCAAAATCTACATATATTTCTTCGTCTTCAATAACTTTTAATGCATCTAAGAAATATTTTGGGTTAAATCCTGCTTCTAAGTTTTTGCCTTCTGTTGCAACATATAATTCTTCTTTTGCATCTCCTGTTTGGTTTGTACATGATATAGTTACTTTTCCTATATCTATTAATATTTTTACAGGATATTTTTTTTCTTTTTCTGTTGATGATGATGATATTAAACTAATTCTTTCAAAACAATCTTGTAAATTATTTTTATTTATTCTAATTCTTGTTTCCCAATTTTTTGGTATTACATTAGAATAATTTAAAAATTCTCCATCTAATAATCTTGTTACTATTTTACAATTATCCATTTCAAATAAAGCTTGATTTTTTGATACACCTATTGATATTGTGTCAAATGAATCTAATATTATTTTATTTACTTCATTTAAAGTTTTTCCAGGAATAACTGCACTAAAATCATTTTTGTTATCTATTAATGTTGTGCTATTCCAAGCAAGTCTAAATCCATCTACTGCTACAACATTTAATTTATTTCCTATTATTTGAAATAAACATCCTGTAAATATTGGTCTATTTTCTTCTATACTAACTGCAAAAATTGTTTTTCTAATCATACTTTTTAAAGTATTTTGCTCTATTTTTATAGAATTTTCTATATTTATTTTTGGTAATTCAGGAAATTCTTCTGGATTCATGGTTGCAAGTTTATATAATGATCCTTCACATTCAATTACTAATAAATTATTTTCATTTAATGTAATGTTTATTTCTGTATCTGGTAATTTTCTTATTATTTCACTAAACATTATAGCATTTACTACTGTGGTTCCTTGTTCTTTTACTTCTGCTTCCATTATATATTCTATTCCTATTTCTAAATCATAGGTTGTAAATTTTATTTCATTATCATTTGTTTGAATTAATATTCCTTCTAATATTGGCATAGTTGTTTTTGAAGCAACAGCTTTTATTACGGAATTAAGGGCTTTAAGGATTTTATCCTTTTCACAAATAAATTTCATTTCGAACACTCCTTTATATATATATAATATTTATTAGTAGTAATAGTATTAGGTGCTGTGGATTTGGTGGAAAACTAGTCCAAACCCATACAGCCGTAGTAAAATTCATGTGTATTATTCTGTTGAAAAATACAAGAAATATCCACAATTAAAAAATAAAAATGTGTAAATCTTAGTTATTAACAAGTTATTTACACATTATAAACAATGTAATGTGTATAACCAATGTAGCTGTTCCGTAAGAAGAATTGGGATATGTTTTTTCAAACATGAGTTTTTACAAACATTATTTTTAAAAAAGTTTAAAGTTTATTTATTTAATAACTAGTTTGAGTTTAGTATTAAGTTTTTCACACTATCCACAATTAATTTTGTATTTCCATTTTCTTTAATTTCTGTTTCTATTTTTCTACAAGCATGCATTACTGTTGTATGATCTCGCTTACCAAAACTATCCCCTATTTTAGTTAATTGCATTTGAGCTATATCTCTACACAAGTACATTGCTATTTGTCTTGGGTATGCTAAATCATTTGAACGTTTTGAACTTTTTAAATCTTTTGGATTTAAGTTAAAATATTTTGCAACAACTTCTTGTATATATTCAGCAGAAACTATTTTTTCTTTTTGAGATACAATATCGTTAATTGCTTTTTCAGCCATTTCCATTGTTAAAGGGCTATGTGTTAATGAAGCTTTTGCTATCATTTTATTTAATACTCCTTCTAATTCTCTAATGTTAGAATCTATTTTTGTTGCAATATTAGAAAGAATCATGTCATCAATAACTATATTATCAAATTGTGCTTTTTTTCTAAGGATTGCTAAACGTGTTTCATAATCAGGATTAGATATATCTGCTATTAATCCCCATTCAAATCGTGATTTTAATCTATCTTCTAATAGTTTTATTTCTTTTGGAGGTCTATCACTTGATAAGATAATTTGTTTTCCACTTTCGTGTAATGTATTAAATGTGTGGAAAAATTCCTCTTGAATTCTTTCTTTTCCAGCAATAAATTGTATATCGTCTATTAACAAAACATCAACATTTCTATAAGTATTTCTGAATTCTTCGTTTTTATTGTCCTTAATTGCATTAATTAATTGATTTGTGAATTTTTCAGATGTTACATATAATACTTTAGATGAATTATTCTTTTTTAGTATGGCATTTCCTATTGCATGCATTAAGTGGGTTTTACCTAAACCAACTCCTCCATATAAAAATAAAGGATTATATGATGTTGCTGGTGCTTCTGCTACAGCAAGTGCTGCGGCATGTGCAAATCTATTACTGTTACCTACAACGAAGGTATCAAAAGTGTACTTAGGATTTAGGTATGAACTAGAATATCCTGAAATTGAGTCAACAGAATCGTTAACTATATTTTCACTTTCAATTGCTACAGCTTCATTTAATACAATATTTATTTCGCATTCAGAATTTGTTAAATATTTAAAAGTATTTAATATTAAATCATAGTAACGGCTGTTAATTGAGTCACGATGAATAATAGAAGAAGCACCTAAAATATAGGTATTTCCTTCTTTTCCAATTATATCAAGACCTTTAATCCAAGTATCGTAGGCAATTCTAGAAATTTCATCTTTTAATAATTCTTTTGCATTTTTTAAAAGTTCGTTTAGTTCTGTTTGCATTGTTAATTCATTCCTTCCACACGGATTTGTACTTATATATAAATATTTGTTAAAAATAAAAAGCAAACTTATCCACAAACTTATCCACAAATGTTGATAAGTTTTTCATTGAATCTGTGAGATAAAAGTTTTCTTTTGTAAAATAAAAATATTATAATTTTTTTGCACGCTAATCATATCAAAAAAATGAGAAATTAGTCAATACAAATGTGGAAAAAAAATAAAAATTGTGGATAAGATATAACTAAATGTTACAATTCAGTATATTTTACTTTTTTTTAAAATCGATAGATAATAGTATATAAATATTTTGTTCAATATTTATATACTATTATCTATCGATTAAATACTAATAGTATGAACATAACCACAAAATTTTATGAAATTTTAGCTTTGTATTGACAAACAAGCAGAATTTGTTATATAATTACAATACTTATTTTGAGAGTAAGAAAAAATATAGATTTGCTTACGGATTAGATTATTAGGAGGTGCAAAATGAAAAGAACTTTTCAACCTAAAAAAAGACAAGAACAAAAAGAACATGGTTTTATGAAAAGAATGAAAACTAGAGCAGGTAGAAATATATTAAAAGCAAGACGTGCTAAAGGAAGAAAAAAATTAAGTGCTTAGTATATTTAAAGCCACAGAACAAATGTGGCTTTTTTTGCGATAGGTAATATGAGTGATTATTATGAATAAAACATTGAAATTGAAAAAAAATTATGAATTTAAGATAGTTCTTACAAAGGGAAAATATTATTCTGGAAAATATCTAGATGTCTTTGTTAAAACAAATAATTCTTCTTTTAATTTTATTGGAATAGCTATTGGTGTTAAAATAGCAAAAGCAGTTAAAAGAAATAGAATAAAAAGATTAGTTAGAGAAAATTACAGATTATTAGAAAAAGACCTAAAAGTAGGTTATAATATAGTTTTTTTATGGAAGAAAAAAGTTGATATAAAAAATGCAACTTTTTCAAATATAAAAGAAGATATGACAAGTATATTTAAAAGAATAGGAATATTGGAATGAGAAAATTTTTTGTTTTTTTAATAAAATTATATAAAAAATATATTTCGCCAATTTTTCATTATTTAGGATTTGATTGTAAATTTTATCCCACATGTTCTGAATATACAAGACAAGCTATTGAGAAATATGGTATTATAAAAGGAATTTTCTTAGGGATAAAAAGAATTCTAAGATGCAATCCTTTTTCAAAAGGAGGATATGACCCTTTAAAATAAGAAATAGAGGAGAATGTTAATATGTTATCTTTTTTTGCAAATATATTTGGATATATTTTAAACTTATTATATCAAGTAGTTAATAATTATGGATTGGCTATTATTTTGTTTTCTGTTATTTTAAAATTAGTATTATTACCAATTTCAATAAAACAACAAAAAACAATGAAAAAATCTACTAAAATACAAGAAAAAATGAGAGAAATACAAGATAAATATAAAAACAATCCAGAAAAGCTAAATCAAGAAACAATAGAGTTATATAAAAGAGAAAAAATGAGTCCATTTAGTGGCTGTTTGAGTGCAATTGCTCAAATCATTATTCTTTTTGCTGTATTTTATTTAGTTAGAAGTCCATTAACATATATGAAAAAGGTAGATCCAGCACTTATTGAACAATATACAAATGAAATAAAACAAGAAGAAGAAAACAAAAACAACCCATACCCAGAAATTGCAATTATTAAAGAAAAGGGAGGACAAGACGAAAGAGTAGCCATTAATATGAATTTCTTAGGATTAGATTTAAGTAGTGTTCCAACTCAAGCTTTATCTGATTGGAGAGTTTATATTATTCCTGGATTATATGTTTTAACATCATTTTTATCTATGAGAATGACTACATCAATGCAAACAAAGAAAAAAGAAAATTCTGGAGAACAAAACGAATTAGATGCAGTAGCTCAAGCAAATAAAAGTATGAGTTATATTATGCCTATAATGTCTGTATCTATTGCGATTATAGCACCATTAGGACTTGCTTTATACTGGTTAGTAAGTAATATATTAATGATAATAGAAAGACTTATTTTAAATAAATTCCTTAAAGATGAGGAGGAAGCATAATGGAAAAAGGAAAGGTTTTTGAAGGAAAAACAACAAATGAAGCTATCGAAAAAGGTCTAAAAGAATTAGGAATAAAAAAAGAAAATGCTGAAATAAAGGTATTAGAAAGTGAAGATAAAAGAAGTTTTTTTAGTATATTATCTCCAAGAGTTGTTAAAGTAGAAATTATTCCTAAAGAAATTAAAAAACATGAAAAAATAAAGAAAGATGAAGAAATAGTTAAAATAGACTTTAAAGAAGCAACCCAAAACGTAGAGAAATTCTTAAAAGAATGGGTTGCAGTAGCAAAAAACAATAGTATTACATATACTATAAATCCTGATGAAGAATACCTTAAAGTAGATATAAATGGAGAAGATTTAAATTATTTAATTGGTCATAGAGGAGAGGTTTTAAATAATTTACAAACAATTTTATCTTCTATAGCTAGTAAAGGACTAGAGTATAAAGTTAAAGTTATTTTAAATATATGTGGATACAAGGAGAAAAGAGAAAAAGCATTAGAGGAATTAGCTAAAAAACTTGAAAAAACAGTAATAAGGACTAGAAAAGAAATAACTTTAGAGCCAATGACAGCATATGAAAGAAAAGTTATACATTCTAAATTACAAAATAGTAGAAAAGTAACAACAACAAGCATTGGTGAAGAGCCATATAGAAGAATTGTTATTTCACTTAAATAAAAATATAAAAATCGGAAGTCAAAGTTCGGATTTTAATCAGTTTTAAAAAATATTTTTTAAAAGGATTTTATCTGTATTTTGACTTTTTAAGTTATATAGATTAATTTACAAAACTCATAAAAAGGAGGGATTATTATGAGTACAATAGCTGCAATATCAACAGCACCAGGAATTGGAGGAATAGGTATTGTAAGAATGAGTGGAGAAGAAGCATTTATAATACTAGAGAAAATTTTTAAACCGAAAAAAGAACTAAATACTAATGATATAAAAGGGTATACAATTAAATACGGTCATATTGTTAGTAAAGATGAAACAATAGATGAAGTTTTAGTATCATTTTTTAAGGCTCCAAATAGTTATACAACAGAAGATTTGTGTGAAATTAGTTCTCACGGAGGAACATATGTAGTTAAAAAAATACTAGAAGTATGTTTAAAAAATGGGGCAGTATTAGCAGAGCCTGGAGAATTTACTAAAAGAGCTTTTTTAAATGGCAGAATAGATTTATCACAAGCAGAAGCAGTTATAGATATTATTAATGCAAAAACTCAAAAAGAAGCAAAAACATCCTTAAACCAATTAGAAGGTTATTTGTCAAAACAAATAAAAGAAATAAGAGAATTATTAATGTCTATAATGGTAGATATAGAAGCAAGTATAGATTACCCAGAATATGATATTGATGAGGTTAGCAACAAAAAGGCATATGAGGTACTTTTGCAGGTAAAAAACAAATTAAAATTATTAAGTGAAAGCTTTGATAATGGAAAAATAATTAAAGAAGGAATAAAAATTGCTTTAATAGGTAAACCAAATGCAGGGAAATCCTCATTATTAAATGCTATATTAAAAGAGGAAAGGGCTATTGTAACAGATGTAGAAGGAACTACAAGAGATACAATTGAAGAAGCTATAAATGTAGATGGAATTCCTATACATATAATTGATACTGCTGGAATTAGAAATACAAAAAATAAAATTGAAAAAATAGGAATAGAAAAGTCTAGAAAAATGGCTGATGAAGCAGATTTAGTAATTGCTATATTTGATGCAAGTAAAGAATTAGATAAAGAAGATGAAGAAATATTAGAAATATTAAAAGATAAAAAGAGCATTGTGGTATTAAATAAAATTGATTTATCTGAAAGAAAAATTAGTAAAGAGATAATAAAAGAAAAATTAAAAAATATAAACAATGAAAAAATTGTAGAAATTTCTGCTAAAGAATATATAGGTATTGAAGAAATTTATAGTAAAATAATTGAAATGTTTTCACTTAATGAAATTAATGTAGATAATAGTGCGATTATTACTAATGTTCGTCATAAAGAAATAATTATGAGTGCTATAAAAGAAACAGATAAAGCAATAGAAATTACAAATAAAAAAATGCCAATAGATATGATTGGGATATTTATAAAAGACATAATGGAAGCTTTAGGAAAAATAACAGGAGAAAGTGTTTCTGATGAAATAATAAAAGAAATATTTTCTAAATTTTGTTTAGGTAAATAAAGCACGAGGATTTGAAATAAGCCAATTTAAAAATAAATTAGTGTAACTATATACCTAAAATTTAAAAATGGAAATAAAACAAATTTAAGAAGAAATATTAAAGTAGAAGCTTTAAAGCAAAATAAAAAAACAAATAAAAATTAAAAACAAAACAACAAACAATTAGACAACACAAATCAAACAAAGAAATATATTAGCAAAACAAGAAGAAAAAATTGTCATGAAGGTATGTGAAACAAAAATTTTTGTTTCACAGAAAACGAGAAAGGGAGGAAAAAATGAGCTATTTTGCAGGAGAATTTGATGTAGCAGTAATTGGAGCAGGACATGCTGGATGCGAAGCAGCACTTGCATCAGCTAGGTTAGGAAAGAAAACTTTATTATTTTCTATTAGTTTAGATGCAATAGCTAATATGCCATGTAATCCACATATAGGAGGAAGTTCTAAAGGACATCTTGTTAGAGAAATAGATGCTCTTGGTGGAGAAATGGGAAAGAATATAGATAAAACTTTTATACAAATTAAAATGCTAAACAAATCCAAAGGGCCAGCAGTATATTCATTAAGAGCACAAGCTGATAGAAAGATGTATCATTCAGAAATGAAGTATACTTTAGAAAAACAAGAAAACTTATTTGTTAAACAAGCAGAAATAACAAGTATACAAGTGAAAGATGGAAAAGTAGAAAGCTTAGAAACAAATATAGGAGCAATATATAAAGTAAAAGCAATAATACTAGCAACAGGTACTTACTTAAAGGGAAAAATTCATATAGGAGAAGTTTCATTTGAAAGTGGACCAGATGGGGTTTTTCCAGCTAATAAACTTTCGAATTGTTTAAAAGAACTAGGATTAGAACTACTAAGATTTAAAACAGGAACACCTGCTAGAATAAATAGAAATTCTATAGATTTTTCAAAAATGGAATTACAAGATGGTGATGAAGAAATAGAAATGTTTTCATTTGAAGATGAAATTATAAATAAGAAGCAAGAGCCATGCTATTTAACATATACAAATGAGGAAACTCATAAGATAATTAGAGCAAATTTAAATAGATCACCATTATTTGCTGGAAGAATTGAAGGGACAGGACCTAGATATTGTCCATCAATAGAAGACAAAGTAGTAAGATTTGCTGATAAAGAAAGACATCAAATATTTGTAGAGCCAATTGGAGAAAAAACAAATGAGATGTATATACAAGGAATGAGTTCATCTTTACCAGAAGATGTTCAAATACAAATGTATAGAACTATTCCTGGATTAGAGCATGCTGAATTCACAAGACCTGCTTATGCTATTGAATATGATTGTATAGAGCCATCACAACTTAAAATATCATTAGAAAGTAAAAAAATAGATGGATTATTTTTTGCAGGTCAAATTAATGGAACATCTGGGTACGAAGAAGCAGCTGCACAAGGAATTATTGCAGGCATTAATGCTGCAAGAAAACTAGATAAAAAAGAGCCAATTGTATTAGGTAGAGATGAGGCATATATAGGAGTTTTAATAGATGATATAGTTACTAAAAGTACAAATGAGCCATATAGAATGATGACATCTAGGGCTGAATACAGGCTTTTATTAAGACAGGATAATGCAGACTTAAGGCTTACTGAAATTGGTCATGAAGTTGGTTTAATTTCTGAAGAGAGATATAAGAAATTTTGTGAAAAAAGAAATAATATTGAAAAGGAAGTTAAAAGAATAAAGAGCAAAGTTATAAAACCAACAAATGAAGTAAACAAATTATTAGAAAAATATGGATCATCAAAAATAGAAACAGGAGTAAAGCTATCAGATTTATTAAAACGTACTGAACTTAGATATAAAAATCTAGAAGAAATAGATGAAGATAGACCGATTTTAACAAAACAAGAACAGGATGAAGTACAAATACAAGTAAAATATGAAGGGTATATAAATTTACAATTAGCCCAAGTAGAAAAGGCAAAAAAACTAGAAGATAAAGCACTTTCAGAAGAAATAGAATATAAAAATATAAAAGGATTAAGATTAGAGGCACAACAAAAATTAGATAAATTTAAACCAATATCAGTTGGGCAAGCATCAAGAATATCTGGAGTTTCTCCTGCTGATATATCAGTTTTACTAATATATTTGGAACAGCAAAAAAGAATAAATAAAAATTAGGAGGAAGAATGGAAAAAGAAAAGTTCTTTTATGAATTAGAAAATCAAGCAAGTAAAATAGATATAAACTTAACTCAAAATCATCTAAATAAATTTTATAATTATATGAATTTATTAATCGATTGGAACACTAAAATAAATTTAACTGCAATAACAGAGCCAGAGGAGATTATAAAAAAACATTTTATAGACTCTTTAACTATTAGTAAATATATAGAAAATAATTCAAAACTAATAGATGTGGGTACAGGTGCTGGATTTCCAGGAATTCCTATAAAAATTTACAAAGAAGATGTAAAAGTAAGTTTATTAGATGCCTTAAATAAAAGATTAAACTTTTTAAATGAAGTAATAGAAGAAAACAAATTAGAAAATATAGAAACATTACATTTTAGAGCAGAAGAAATAGGTAGGAATAAGAAATTTAGAGAAAAGTATGATATTGCAACATCTAGAGCAGTCGCACAACTAAATATTTTAGCTGAATATTTGTTACCATTAGTAAAAATAGGTGGAAAATGTATATGTATGAAAGGAAGTAATATACAAGAAGAAATAGAACTTTCAAAAAAGGCAATAAATTTGTTGGGAGGAGAAATAGAAAAAGTAGAAGAATTTATACTTCCATATTCAGATATTAATAGAAGTATTATTATAATAAGGAAAGTAAATAAAACACCTGAAAAATATCCTAGAAAACCAGGAACACCAGCAAAAGAGCCTATTGTATAAATAGTTTGAACAGTTGCTATTCCTTATTTATGGCTTCTTATCGTTCTTCAATATTTATATAAAATTATCTAGCAATTTTAAAAAAGTAAAATAGACAGAATTTTAACAAAAAATTTCAATTTGTTTGTAAAATTTATTGACATATTAATGATATTTTTATATGATTAATATGTCAAAATTTTTAGTTTGGAGGGATAACTTTGGGAAAAATAATTGCAGTAGCAAATCAAAAGGGAGGCGTAGGAAAGACTACAACCGCAATAACTTTAAGCGCTATACTTGCTAAAAAAGGTAAAAGAGTAATGCTAATAGATGCAGATCCACAAGGTAATGCTACAAGTGGAGTTGGAATAGAAAAAGAAATGGAAAAATCTGTATATGAATTACTTGTAGAAGACACAAAAATAGAAGAAGTTTTACAAAATTCAAAAATAAAAAATCTTAAAGTGTGTCCATCTAATATAAATTTAGCTGGTGCTGAAGTTGAACTAGTATCAATGATGTCTAGGGAGCAAAGACTAAAAGAAAAATTAGAAGAAATAAAAAATGATTTTGACTATATAATAATTGACTGCCCACCATCATTAGGACTTATAACATTAAATGCTTTTACAGCTGCTAATAGTGTATTAATACCAATACAATGTGAATATTATGCATTAGAAGGTTTAGGACAACTTATAAATACAATAAATTTAGTAAAAAAGCACTTAAATAAAAACTTAGAAATAGAAGGAGCATTACTTACAATGTATGACATTAGGACAAACCTATCAAACCAAGTTGTTAAAGAAGTAAAAAAATATTTTGGAGACAAAGTATATAAAACTGTAATACCAAGAAATGTAAAGCTTAGTGAAGCACCAAGTTATGGGATGCCAATTACTGTTTATGACCCTAAATCTAAAGGTGCAAAAAACTATGAAAAATTCGCAAAAGAATTAATAAAAAACAATGAAACTGTCCAAAAGGCAAAACACATGAAATAAGGAGGTTATTATGACTAAAAAAACAGGTTTAGGAAAAGGTTTAGATGCATTATTTGCAAATAATTTAACTGATGAAGAAATAAAAGAAAATGAAGTAATAGAAAAATTAAAAATTACAGAAGTTGAGCCAAATAGAAATCAACCTAGAAAAACATTTGATGAAGAAGGAATAGAAGAACTTGCAGAATCTATAAAAAGATATGGAGTAATTCAACCTATTATAGTAGTAAAAAAAGAGGACTATTATGAAATTGTGGCAGGAGAAAGACGTTGGAGAGCATCTAAAAAAGCAGGATTAAAAGAAATACCGGCAATAGTTAGAGAAGGAACAGACAGGCATAATAAAGAAATAGCATTAATAGAAAACATTCAAAGAGAAGACTTAAATGCTTATGAAAAAGCACTAGGAATAAAAGAATTAATGGATAATTACTCTTTAACACAACAAGAAGTAGCTGAAATATTAGGAAAAAGTAGAAGTGGAATAGCAAATACAGTAAGAATATTAAATTTAGATCCAAGAGTATTAGAATTAGTAAAACAAGGAAAAATAGCAGAAGGGCATGCAAGAACTCTACTTGCAATACAAGATAATGATAAACAATATCAAATGGCACTAAGGATGATAGAAAAAGGAGCTACAGTTAGAGATTTTGAAAAAAATGTTAATTTTAAAAAGAACATGAAGAAAAAAGATGAAAAATATGAAGAAATATTTAGAGACATAGAAAATTCTTTTCAAGGCTTTTTTGGAACAAAGGTAAAATTAGAGCCAGGAAAAAGAAAAGGAAAAATAATAATAGAATATGCTTCAAACGACGACTTAGAACGTATATTAGAACTTGTAAAATAGGAGGATAAAATACATGGAAAACATTTTAGAATTTTTAAATACAGATTCATTTTTAATAATTGTTTCTTGTTTAATAATATTACTATTTATTTTATATTTAATAAATATAATAAAATTATCAAAATTAAGAAAAAGTTACAAAACATTTATGAGTAAAATAGGTAATGGAAATAACATACAAGAAACAATAGAAAATTATATGGCAAAAATAAATGAAGTTCAAAAAGAAAATGACGATTTAAAAAATTACTGCAAACAATTAGATAATACATTATTATCATGTGTACAAAAAATTGGTTTAGTAAGATATAGTGCTTTTAAAGATACAGGAAGTGATTTAAGTTTCACATTAGCATTATTAAATGAAGAAAATTCTGGAGTTGTATTAAATGGAATTTATTCAAGAGAAATGTCTAATATTTATGCAAAACCAATTGAAAAAGGAGTATCTACATATACTTTATCTGAAGAAGAAAAACAAGCAATAAATAAAGCAATAAATAATTAATAAAATATGATATAAAAAATAATAAAAAATTAAAAAATAAATACTTATAAATAAATTGAAAGTTAATATTCATATATCAGTATTTAATTAATAGGTAATAGTATGAACATTAACAATTGAAATTATTTTAGGTATTTATTTTTTTATTTAAAAATAATTTAATAGTAAAAATAAAAAAAATAAATAAAATAATAAAAAATAAATTAAATAATTAATTAAAAAATAAAAATAATTAAATAATTAATTAAAAATAAAAATAATAAAAAAATAAAATTAAATAATTAATTAAAAAATAAAAATAATAAAAAATAAAATTAAATAATTAATTAAATAATAAAAATAATAAATATAATTAATAAGAAATAAAAAAATAAAATTAAAACAAATTAAATAATTAATTAAAAAATAAAATAATAAAAAAAAATAAAATTAAATAATTAATTAAAAAATAAAAATAATAAATATAATTAATAAGAAATAAAAAAATAAAATTAAAACAAATTAAATAATTAATTAAAAAATAAAATAATAAAAAAAATAAAATTAAATAATTAATTAAAAATAAAAATAATAAAAAAAATAAATTAAATAATTAATTAAAAAATAAAATAAAAATAATAAATATAATTAATAATAAATTAAAAAAATAAATTATTATTAATAGAATAAAATTTTAGTATAATAAAAAAAGTTAATACAAATAATAATATTACTAAAATAAAAGAAGGGAAAAATTATGCAAATAATAAAAACAAAAATAAAAAATTATTTTGGAAAAAAAGTATATAAAAAAATAAAAAAAATTCAAGA
This sequence comes from uncultured Clostridia bacterium, assembly GCA_944390975.1. Classification (GTDB taxonomy): domain Bacteria; phylum Bacillota; class Clostridia; order TANB77; family CAG-508; genus RGIG8482. The sequence continues at coordinate 59,062 of CALXRX010000007.1, forward strand.
TTATAAAATAGAAATTACACAAGCAATAAAAAATAATAAATTTAAACTATATGTTCAACCTAAATATAATACACAAACAAAAGAAATTACAGGAGGAGAAATATTAATTAGATGGAATAAAAATAATCAAATAATTTTTCCAAATAAATTTATAAATAATTTAGAAAAAAATAGAATAATTTATAAAATAGATTTATTTGTATTAAATACAATCTGTAAAAAATTAGAAGTATGGAGTAAAAATAATAAATTAAAAAAAATAAAAATATCAATAAACCAATCACAAAAAAATTTAATAAATAAATCATATTTAAGTGTAATAAATAAAATTATAAATAAATATAATTTTGAAAAAAAATATTTAGAAATAGAATTAACAGAAAGTATATTTATAAAAGATAGAAATAAAGTAAAAAAACTAGAAAAAGAATTACATGAATTAAATGTGAAAGTTTCAATAGATGATTTTGGAACAGGTTATTCATCCTATTATTTATTATCAGAAATACAAATAGATGTAATTAAATTAGATAAAAAAATGTTTGAAAATTTAGAAAATGAAAAAGCAAAAATAATAGTAGAAGCAATAGTAAATTTGGCAAAAAAATTACAAATAGAAATAGTAGCCGAAGGAATAGAAACTGAAGAGCAATATGAGTTTGTTAAAAAATTAAAATGTGATGAAATACAAGGATATTATTTTTCTAAAGCTATACCTTTAGAAGAATTTGAAAAAAAAATAATAATAAAATAAATTTACAAAAAATATATTTCTCAAATTTTTATATAAAAACCTTAGTGTCGCAACCTACAAAGTAAGAGAGGAATATGTAGGTAAAATGTATAATAAAACTAGTCAAAAATTCTCAAGTAAAACTAGAGCAAATTTGACTAGTTTTTTTGTGCTTTAAAAATTTATGAAAATAAATGATTGTTACTGTTCAAACTATAAGTAGTTAATTGATAGATAGTAGTATATAAATATTTTGAACAGTCGCCATTCCCCAATGAAACTGTAAAAAAATGTTTACACATTTTTTTACAGTTTCTATTGGTCCCCACTTATGGCTCCTCATCGTTCTTCAATATTTATATACTATTATCTATCAATTTTAAAAAAGTAAATTAAACTGAATAATAACAAATGATTAGCAAAAACTGAAAAAGTATTTGAAAAAGAGAGAAAAAAGATATATAAAATGCTTGACAAGTAACATAAGTAAATATAAAATTGTATCATAAAGTAGAAAAAGTTTAATAGATTTTTAAACATATATGGTACATTGACAATTGAATAGATAAAAGTACGTATCTTACAGCAAAAACTAAATGAATAAAAAGCAAAAGATTGTAAAAAATAATATAAGCAAAAAATAAGAAAGAAAACGGAGGAAAAAGAAAAAATGAAGAAAAATTTAAAATCAAAAAGTAAATATGAATTGTTAAGTAAAAAGACAAATAGTAAAGGTATCACATTAATAGCCCTAATTATAACAATAATCGTGTTATTAATATTAGCGGGAGTAACAATAAATCTAACATTAGGAGAAAATGGAATATTTAGGACAGCAGAGATGGCAGGAAAGAATTATATAGATGCACAGGATAGAGAACTTGCAGGGTTAGCAGATTTTGAAAATATGATAGACAATATAATAGGGGGAACAGGAAGTAGTGGTGGTACAGATACACCTAGTACAAATTATGAAACATTAAAAAGTGTGGCAAAGCCTGGAGATTATGTAAAATATGATACAGGCATAACATCAGTAGGAAATAATGGAGTAGTAACTTTTAGAGTATTGTATAATGATGACACATATGGATTGCAAATAATATCAGATAAAAATGTAGAGCAAGTAACATTAGGTGGAAGTACCTGGTCAGAAGGACGAGATGGTTATAATAATGCGATAGCAACACTAAACCAAAAAGCAGAATACTATGCAACAAATAGCCAATATGTACTAGATGGAAGATGTGTAGGAAGTGTACCAACAATAGGAGAAGATGGAAAATTTAATGCAAAGAATACAGAAAATGTAGGACCAGTACAATTGCAATTTACCACAACAGTAGAAGGTGCAAATAACATGAAAGATGCAGATGAAAACTATACAACAGACCAAACAGCAATGCAGGCAACTAATACATGGACAACAGGAGAGGAGTATTGGCTAGCGTCCCGTCGTGTGACTTCGTATTCGTCTTATTGCTATTTCTATGTGCGTTATGTGCATACCAGTGGCAGCTGGAGCGGCAGCAGCTTGTGCCTTGTGTATTCTTATGGCGACACGCGTAGCGCCAGCTATGAGGATGGGCTTCGTCCTTGTATATCTCTAAAATCTGATATCAAAGTAGTAGCAGGAGATGGAAGTTCAGAAGAAACAGCATATGAGTTAGGAATATAAAAGGTTGGCAATCTATTTCTCAAATTTTTATATAAAAACCTTGGTGTCGCAACCTACAAAGTAAGAATGGAATATGTAGGTTGCTCCAAGTCGCACTCGCTTCTGTAGAAGCTCGTTTGATCGCTTACGCGGTTTTTATAAAAATTTTCTAAACATATTTTTTAGAGTAAGGATAAAAGAAGAAACGTAAGATGCATTGTGCAAAATAAAAACTAGTCAATTTCTCATTTTACTTGAGAACTTTTGACTAGTTTTTTTGTGGTGTAAAAAATTATGAAAACAAATGAATACCAAAAACTGTAAAAGTACTTGAAAAAGAGAGAAAAAAGATGTATAAAAAGGCTTGACAAGATAATAAAAGTAAATATAAAATTGTATCATAAAGTGGAAACAGTTTAACAGACTGTTAAACATATATGGTACATTGACAATTGAATAAATAAAAAATACTCATCTTACTGCAAAAATAAATGCATAAATAGTAAAAAAATGCAAAAACTAATAAAAGCAAAAAATAAGAAAGAAAACTAAGGAGGAAAAGAAAAAATGAAGAAAAATATAAAATCAAAAAGTAAATATGAATTGTTAAGTAAAAATGCAAACAGCAATGGTATCACATTAATAGCCCTAATTATAACAATAATCGTGTTATTAATACTAGCGGGAGTAACAATAAATCTAACACTAGGAGAAAATGGAATATTTAGAACAGCAGAGATGGCAGGAAAGAATTATTTGGATGCACAGGATAGAGAACTAGCAGGATTAGCAGACTTTGAAAATGCAATAAATAATATAATAGGAGGAACAGGAAGTAGCAGTGGTATAGATACACCAGAAATAAAAGATGATACATTAAAAGGTAATGCACAACCAGGAGATTATGTAAAATATGATACAGGATTAGAAAGTGTAGGAGAAAATGGAATTATAACTTTTAGAGTACTATACAATGATGACACATATGGATTGCAAATAATATCTGATAAAAATGTAGAGCAACTAACACTAGGAACAGCTGGTACAAATAATTTATCTGCTTTTCAAGCATCAATGAATGATTATAATAATTTGGTAGCTACATTAAACCAAAAAGCAGAATACTATGCAACAAGTAGCCAATATGCAATAGATGGAAGATGTGTAGGAAGTGTACCAACAATAGGAGAAGATGGAAAATTTAATGCAAAGAATACAGAAGTAGAAGGAACATATAATATACCAGACGAATGGACATTACCAAGTGGATGGAGTAGTAGAGATACAGGATGTCAAAAATGGACAGATACAAATTATTCAACAGACGAAACAGCAATGAGGGCAGCTAACATATGGACAACAGGAGAAATTTACTGGCTAGCTTCCCGTAGTGTGGTTTCGCATTCGTCTGATTGCAATTTCAGTGTGCGTGGTGTGTATTCCAGTGGCGGCTTGAACAACTGCAACTTGTGCAGTGTGCTTTCTGATGGCGTCGCGTATAGTCTCAGCTATGAGTATGGGCTTCGTCCTTGTATATCTCTAAAATCTGATATCAAAGTAGTAGCAGGAGATGGAAGTTCAGAAGAAACTGCATATGAGTTAGGAATATAAGAGGTTGGCAATCTAAAAAATATATTTCTCAAATTTTTATATAAAAACCTTGGTGTCGCAACCTACAAAGTAAGAATGGAAGAAGTAGGTTGCTCCAAGTCGCACTCGCTTCTGTAGAAGCTCGTTTGATCGCTTACGCGGTTTTTATAAAAATTTTCTAAATATATTTTTTAGAGTAAGGATAGAAGAAAAAGTAAAATGTATAATTTATAAATTGTATGATAAAACTAGTCAAAAGTTCGCAAGCAAAATTGGGGAAAATTGACTAGTTTTTTTCATGTCTTAAAAATTAGTTATAAATTTAATTTACTGTAGTATGTAGTTGAGAAAAAGTAAATTTATGAAAACAAATGAATACCAAAAACTGTAAAAGTACTTGAAAAAGAGAGAAAAAAGATATATAAAAAAGCTTGACAAGTAATAGAAGTAAATATAAAATTGTATCATAAAGTAGGAAAGAATTGTTTAACAGAATTTAAACTTAAATTTATCAAAAAACTTGTTCAAGATAATTTACTAAGATATTCTAAAATAATTTTATGGCACCCTTCCATTAAAAATGAACACTTTCCATAAAATTATTTAAGAATATCTAAAGCAAATTACTTTCAATGCGTTTTTTTCAAATTTGAAGTTTAAAAGTCTGTTAAACAAATAGCATAATGAATAAAAAGTAAAAAAATGCAAAAACTAATATAAGCAAAAAATAAGAAAGGAAACAAAGGAGGAAAAAGAAAAAATGAAGAAAAATTTAAAATCAAAAAGTAAATATGAATTGTTAAGTAAAAAGACAAATAGTAAAGGTATCACATTAATAGCCCTAATTATAACAATAATCGTGTTATTAATATTAGCGGGAGTAACAATAAATCTAACATTAGGAGAGAATGGAATATTTAGAACAGCGGAGATGGCAGGGAAGAACTATATGGATGCACAGGATAGAGAACTAGCAGGATTAGCAGATTTTGAAAATACAATAAATAATATAATAGGAGGAACAGGAAGTAGCAGTAGTACTGATACACCAGATGCTCCTGATACAAATTATGAAACACTAGCAAGTATTGCCCAACCAGGAGATTATGTAAAATATGATACGGGAATAATTAGTGTTGGAAATAATGGAATAGTAACATTTAGGGTATTGTATAATGATGACACATATGGATTGCAAATAATATCAGATAAAAGTATAGAGCAAGTAACACTAGGTGGAGATACCTGGGAAACTGCAATAGACAGTTATAATAATGCAATAGTCACATTAAACCAAAAAGCAGAATATTATGCAGAAAGCAGTCCATATGCACTAGATGGAAGGTGTGTAGGAAGTGTACCAACAATAGGAGAAGATGGAACATTTAATGCAAAGAATACAGAAAATGCAGGACCAGTAGAATTACAATTTACATCAACAGTAGAAGGAGCAAATGCAATGAAGGATGCAGATACAAACTATACAACAGACGATACAGCAATGAGGGCAGCTAACATAATGACAACAGGAGAGTATTACTGGTTAGCTTCCCGTTTTGTGGATTCGGATTCGTCTAATTGCTATTTCCGTGTGCGTGGTGTGTATACCAGGGGCAGCTTGTACTACGACAGCTTGTGCTATGTGCGTTCTGCTGGCAGCACGAATAGCGGCAGCTATGTGCGTGGGCTTCGTCCTTGTATATCTCTGAAATCTGATATCAAAGTAGTAGCAGGAGATGGAAGTTCAGAAGAAACAGCATATGAGTTAGGAATATAAAATAGTGCTTGCCGAGAAGGCCTTAGGACTTCTTGGCAAAGGAAATGTGCTATGCGAAGCGTAGCACAGGAGGATTTTTTGAGAGGAAAAGTAAAAATATGAGTATAGAAAATATGGTACAAACAATAAAGCAAATTCATAAAGAAGATGTAGTATTAATAAAAATAGGAAGTTTCTATCATGGATATGGAAGAGATTCATATATATTAAGCTATTTATTTGGATATAAAAGAAAAACAATAGGAAATAATATAGGAGATACAGGATTTCCTGTTACAGCACTACATAAAGTAAAATATACATTAGAAAAAGATAAAGTAAATTATGTGGTGATAGATAGAAGGCATAATTACGAAGTAGAAGACAAAGTAGAATTTAAAGGAGAAAATAAATACCAAGAAATATATGAAAAGGCACATAAATATATAGGAACAAGTACAAGAATAAATGCAATATCGCAATATTTAATAGAAAATATTGAACAAGATAAAATAAAACAAAAAATAGAAAGAATAGAAAAAATAATATATGAAACAGGATAAATTTATTGTAATTAATTTAATAAAAAAATTAATAATCCATATAGATAAATACTTAGAAGCTTTTCCTAAAAAAGAACTAGAAATAAAAAAAGAAATAAAACTTGAGGTTATTTATTAAAAAGATAAATAAGAGAAAATAGGAACAAGTTATGTCCTTATCATAATAATAAAAAATAATTATTATGATAAATAAAAAATAGATAAAAAAATTTGTTAGTAAGATAGGTGAAAGGGAGTATTTTTTAGTACTATTTTTGAGAAGCAAATAAACTTGCTTCTTTTTTTAACTAAAAAATATATTAAATAATATGAAAAGGAAAAAAGATTTATATAAAAATACATACAAATTAGAAAATATATTTACAGCATATAATGAAGTTATGAGAAATACAAAAAATAAAAAGAAAGTAGAAGAATATAAAAAACTAAAATGTGCAAATATATTTAGGATATATAATATATTAAAGAATAGACAGTATAAAGTAGGAAAATATAATGTATTTACAATATATGAGCCAAAGAAAAGAATAATAGTAAGCCAGGAAATAGAAGATAAAATAATTAATCATATAGTAGCAAGATATATTTTAGAGCCAGCTATACTTCCATCTTTATCAGATTGTAATGTAGCAAGTAGAAAAAATATGGGAGTTTCAAAAGGTATAAAAATAGAGAAAGAATTTATAAGAAAATGTGAAATAAAATATAAAAAATACTATATTTTAAAATGTGATATAAGCAAATTTTTTGCAAGTATAAATCATGATATATTAAAAAATAAAATAGCAAAAAAAATAAAAGACGAAGAAGCATTAGAAATAATAAATAAAATAATAGACAGTTATAAAGAAGGAATAGGAATTGGAAATATGACATCACAAATATTTGCAATATTTTATTTAAACGATTTAGACCATTACATAAAAGAAAAATTAAAAATAAAATACTATATAAGGTATCAAGATGATTTTTTATTATTTCATCCATCAAAAGAATATTTGAAATACTGCTTATTAAAAATAGGAGATTTTTTAGAAAAAGAAAAATTATTATTAAATAAAAAAACAAGGATATATTCTAACAAAAATAACTTTATATTTTTAGGAAGGACAAAAAAAGGAAGATATGCAAAATATAGAAAAATAAATAAAAAAATAAAGAAAAGAATACTTGAATATAAATATAATAAAATAAGTTTAATTAGTTTAATAACAAGTATAAACAATTTAAAAATGAATAATAAGAAATTTAAGTAATTATATAGCAAAATAATAAACATGAGTTTTTGGTTAAAACTTTATAAAAGGCTAATTAAGAAAAATAATAGAAAAAACTTTAATAATTAAAATGTAAAATAGAATAAAAAGGAGTATAAAATTGTTTTAATTTATATAGGCATAACAATGGATTTATATTCACACTTATATGAAGAAACAGACAGAGAAGTTGCAAATATGTTTAATAAATTAATAAAAGTTAATTAATGGTTGACAAATGGTTGACAAATATCTAAAAATCCAAAAAAATTAATAAAAGTAAAATAAACGGTTAGCAAATGGTTAGCAAATAGTGACTAAATGGTGACCAAATGTCTAAAAATCCAAAAATTTCTATTGACAAGTAAGGTCAAAATGTGCTAATATATATACTGTTACTGAGGAAACTCGGTAACATACGCAGAGGTGGTCGAGTTGGTTTATGGCACCAGTCTTGAAAATTGGCGTAGGTTTGTAGCCTACCGTGGGTTCGAATCCCACCCTCTGCGCCATTTTATTATAAATTATAAAAAGTTCAATTATTTGGAGATTTACCCAAGTGGTTGAAGGGGACGGTTTGCTAAATTTTCCCTCTTTAAAAATAGAGGTATTTACAACTTTTTAAATAGGTGTTAAAATTTAATAAAATATATGGAGTAGTACCCAAGTTGGTGAAGGGGTCAGTTTGCTAAACTGATAGGTCTCGCAAGGGGCGCGGAGGTTCGAGCCCTCTCTACTCCGCCAAAAAAAATTTGATATAAAGTTTTAGCTTTATATTTTTTTTTATTTTATAAACTTATTGAATAACGTAATTTAACGTAAATAAATATAAATAAATATAAATTAATAAACGGTTTTTAAGCGGTTTTTATTCTTATATAAAAATTGAAATTAAAGTATGTAAAATATTATAGATGAATATTATAATTTAGGGTAGTACCTAAAAGCCACTGGAAGCTCTATGTGAGATTTAATAAAAAAGTCTAAATTTGAGAAAAAAATATGGAAAATAAGGAGTATTGTATAGGACATAAGAGGAGCAAATAAATAGAATGTGATAAGCAAATAGTATTATTTATATCTGAAAATAAGGTAAAATAGTACTATTTTTGATTATAAATTCTTTAAACAACAAAAAAACACCATAAATTTTAAAATTTGTAAAGTTTTTTTACAAAAAAGCTGGAGATTTAAGAATAGACCCGATATACTATAATTAGGATAACCCCCACAACAGAGCAGATTACAGCTATTTACTAATGATTTATATTACATTTTAAAATATACCAGATTAGTCCAGAAATACCCCTATTTCAGATTTTTAATGGTTAGACTTATAACTTGTTACTTCAACATTAAAAATCTAACCTGGTCTGTTTTAAGCGAAATTAAACATAAGATTAAATTGAATAAAAATACTTTTTATCAAGAGTTAAGGTAGAGATTTGGCTCAATAACCTTACACCAACCTAATTTAAAATTAAGGTGGCTCAACCAAAGTAAGATGAAAAGGAATATGCTAAATGCACAACTAGAGATATATTCCTACTTGTGCATTTGCTGTATCTTCAAGTATCTAATATAGAAATGGTGGTGATTTAGTATGATACCAGTAAGTAAAGAAGTTGCTAAAAAGATATTATTAGATGGAATACAAAAAGGTTTTTCAATAGGTCATATCAATAAAGATAAAAATACAGAATACAGTATTTACATTAGAGAATATGATAATTTCATTTTTAAAATAGCAGAAAATGAAAATCAAAATGAATACTTTGCATTAGAAAATACAGATATATTTGAACCTACACATA
>CALXRX010000008.1 GCA_944390975.1 uncultured Clostridia bacterium
CCTTTTTCTAGTTCTTTATCTAATATTGCTAGTTGCATATCTTCTTTTATTGCTGCTATTTCCTGGGCTTCTTTTGCCCTCACTGCTTGGGTTATTATTCCTCTATCTCCTAGTGTTAGGCTCAAGGTTACTCCTGCTAATATAAGTAGTATTATTATTGTGATTACTAGTGAAATTAAGGTTATTCCATTTGTTTGTTTTATTAAATTCTTACTCATTTTCCTTATTACCTTTATTTTATTTTTTCTTATTTCCTTTTTCATATGTTCCTCCTATTTTTTTATTTACTTTTTTATTTTTATTATCAATCTAAATATATATTTTGAAAATTTTTTAAAAACCGCGTAAGCGACTAAACGAGTTTCCTTAGAAACGAGTACCATTTGGAACACAAAAAAATGACGAAGTTCATTTTTCGTCATTTTATCTTTCTATTATTCTATTTTCAATAGTTTTAGCCTTTTTTAGTTATCACTTTTTTACATAATTATAATACAGCATTTTGTTTATTTAATTAATCTTTTTTCTCTAGTAACCAATCTAACACATTTATCTTTTTTATTCCGTCAAAATCAGCATCTAAATCATCATCTAATGTCAAAATATATTTAGGATAGTTGTCATTTATTTTCTTTAATGGTGTTAGTTCTCTTTCTAAAATTCTATTTTCGTCTTCACTTTCTGACCTCGTAGTTAATGCTACTTGATAATAAACTGTATTTTCAGGTTTTTTAGCAACAAAATCAACTTCTAATTCGTCATACTTTCCTATATATACTTCATATCCTCTTCTTAATAATTCTAGATATACAACATTTTCTAATATATGTCCCATATCTCTACCAGATTTTTGCCCTAACATATAATATCTAAGTCCTATATCTACTGCATAATATTTTTCTTGTGTTTTTAAATATTCTTTTCCTTTTATATCATATCTGCTAGCTTTAAATATTAAATAACTATCTATTAGTGCATCTACATAATTTGAAATTGTATTATAAGATGAATTCTTTTCTATGCCTTCAATATTATCACTTATACTTTTCATACTAGCTCTATTTCCTATATTATCATATACATATTTTATAACTCTTTCTAAAACATTTTTATCTGTTATTCCCTTTCTTCGCATTACATCTTTAAATAAAATCGTATTATATATACCATCTAAAAACATATTGATATTTGCGGGATTTATTTTATATAATTCTACTGCTTGAGGAAAAGAACTATATCTTAAATAATCTCTAAACTTTCTTGATATGTCTGTTTTATCTTCAAAAGCAGACATATATTCTTTAAATGATAATGGTAACATTTTTATTTCAATATATCTTCCTGTAAGTAATGTTGCTAATTCTGAAGATAATAAATACGCATTTGAGCCTGTTATATATAAGTCCACCTCTTTATTTATAAATAAACTATCTACTGTTTTTTCAAATTCATTTACACTTTGAATTTCATCTAAAAATACATAAGTTTTTTTCCCTTTAACTAATTTTGCTTTTATATATTCATATAATTTTTTTCTATCCTGTAGTTCTTCATAATCTGCATTTTCAAAATTTATATATATTATTTGATTATCTTCTACTCCATTACTTCTTAAATAGTCTTGGAATATTTCTAATAATGTTGATTTTCCACATCTTCTAATTCCTGTTATTACTTTTATTATTTGTTGATCTTTGAAATTTTTTAAAATAGATATATAATTATCTCTATTTATTCTTTCCATAAAATCTCCTCCTAACTACTATAATTATACTATCTTTTAGTATTATAGTCAAGTTTTTTCAATTTTATGAAAAAACTTTATAATTTTAGGAACTTTTTATATTTTCACACTATTTCTTTAGCTGTCAAAAAATGACGAAAACTCTTTTTCGTCATTTCGTTTTTCTATTATTCTAATTTTCAATAGTTTTAGACTTTTGTGATTATAATTTTTTATATAACGTTTTATTAAACTTTTATTATAATTCTTCTTATATCCTGTGAAAAGCCATTAACACCATATGCAGTAAAAGTTATTGAGCCAGAGCCTGAAAATTTTATTTTCTGCACTATATATGCCCATCTCCCACTTTCTTTAGTACTAAGATTTCCACTAGATAAATTTGATATTACACTTCCTCCCGATTGAGATATAGTAGCATTTAATTTAGTAGTATCATACGTATAACCATATGAGCCTGTATAATATGAAAGTATAGCTATATATGTTCCCGCAGATACACTTATTGTTTTTGTAGAATCGGCACCACTACTAGTATCACATGCTGTTCCTCTACTATAATGTGATAAAGAGATACCTCTATCAACTCCTGCATTTACACCTGCATTGTAACCATTGTTATATCCTGTTTTATAATTTGTTGAATTTGCATTGGCTCTATTATCTGCTGCTGTTACTCCAGCATTGTATCCATTAGTATAACTTGGTCTTGAGTCTAATGTTCCTCCGCTATAGTATCCTGCTGGCACTGTATATGTTGTATTGCTTCCTGACCAATTTAAATTTCCTCTATTCGGCATTGTTCCTGTTACCTTGCTTCCATTTACCCATGCTGTATATCCATTTAATATTTGCCCTGCTCCTGCTGTTGCTGATGTTTGACTTGCTAGCGAATTTGCTGTTACTTTTCCACTTCCATTATGGTATCCTGCTGGTATTGTGTAACTTCCTCCTGCATTTAAACTTTGGCTTACTGCTCCTCTGTTTGGCATTGTTCCTGTTAGTCCTACTTCACTTGAGTTTGAAAATGTTTTCCCACTTAATACATCTGCTAATGTTGCATTTCCTGTTGATTGTTTCTCTTTTAAGCTTGCTATTTGTGTATTTAAATCATTTATTGTGTTTTGTTGTTGTTCTATCGTTTTATTTAAGCTATCTACTTGCTGTGTTAAGTTATCTACTTGTTCTTGTAATATTGCACTATTTCCTTGTTCTTGTTCTATTTGATTATTTAAATCTTCTATTGTTCCTTCTAGTTCTGTTTTGGTATTGTTTAGGTCTTCTACTGTTTTTTCTAGTTCTTCTACTTTTTGTTGTAGTTCTGCTAGTTCTTCATCTGTTGCTGCATCTCCTCCTGTTGTTCCTCCTGGTTTATATATTTCATCTATTTTTATTTCATAACCTTCATCTGTTTTTATTGTATTTCCATCTTCTTGTAGTTCTCCATAATTTCCTGCTATTTCTTCTAGTTCTTCCTGGGTTAGCCCTGTTCCTCCTTTTTCTAGTTCTTTATCTAATAATGCTAGTTGCATATCTTCTTTTATTGCTGCGATTTCTTGGGCTTCTTTTGCCCTCACGGCTTGGGTTATTATTCCTCTATCTCCCAAAGTTAGGCTCAAGGTCACTCCTGATAAAATTAATAATATTACTATTGTTACCACAAGTGAAACTAAAGTTATTCCTTTTGCTTGTTTTACTTGCTTTTTTCTTACTTCTTTTAAATTACTATTTCTTATTTCCTTTTTCATCCGTTCCTCCTATTTTTTCAATTACTTTTTTATTTAATTTATTCTCAATCTAAAATACATATTTTGAAAATTTTTTAAAAACCGCGTAAGCGACCAAACGAGTTTCGTTAGAGACGAGTGCGATTTGTAACACAAAAAAATGATAAAGTTCATTTTTCGTCATTTTATCTTTCTATTATTCTATTTTCAATACTTTTGGGCTTTTTTAATTATCACTTTTTTACATAATTTTTTGTTTTTATGTTACTATTTAAACTAAAAAGCAATCAACTAATTTTTATGAAGTAATATCTAATCTATACCAAAATCCCACAGTTACTATATAACAACTTAGGTATTTTTGCGTTCTAGTCTGAAAATTAACCAATTTTCTCAGATATGAAAAAAACTTGTTGAATTATATAAATATTCATTATATAATATTATTAAATTATTTTTAGTCGAAAATTAAACTTAAAATACAAGAAAATATAGTAATTAATGATATTTTTGGCAATTATACATATCTATCTAAAAAAATACAACGGAGTCATTAACCGTAAAATTTAAACCATTTGAGGTTTTAGAATTGTGTTATTTTAGATAGTAGTAAAACAGGAAGAGAAAGCACTTGTCTATTGATTAAGTTTTATAATTGTGTTATTTTAGATAGTAATAAAACTTTCCAGGAGATGTCTGGATTATGGTAATGTTTTAGAATTGTGTTTTTTTAGATAGTAGTAAAACTCATCTTGGAGACGATGAAATGGCAGAATTGTTTTAGAATTGTGTTTTTTAGATAGTAATAGAATTTTTGTATTCTAGTCTGAAGATTAACGTCTTTATTATAAAAAAATGCTGACATTATTGACAAAATAAATTTAGTTATTATAATGGTTTTGGTGATAATATGAATAAATTATTTGAAAATACAACTACTTATACTCGTGAACTTTATAAAGAATTTGTAGAATTTCATAATAGAAAATATAATTTAAAGTATAATTTATATACTTTATTTGTACTTATTTTAATTGTTTTTTGTATGGTTTTACAATTCTATTATAATGAGATTCTTTTAGGTTGTATTTTTATTTTATTTTTAATGGTATTTTTAGTATGGAGAGTTTTTCATCCTATTTTCTTCGTAAAAAAAGAAGCAAACAGTAATAAGGTGAAAAAGCAATTAACTAATACCTACTCTTTTTATGATAATTATATGGAAGTAAAGAATAATACTGATTGTTTTTCTTTAAAATATTATAAGATACATAAAGTATTTGAAACTGATAATTATTTCTATTTATATATTAATAAAAATTATTCTTTTGTTTTAAGCAAAAATACTTTTTCTATTGGAGATCCAAATAATTTTTACAGTTTTATTAAAAGTAAATTATGGTATAAAATTTTTTAAATAAATATTGTCTTAATTTTTAATATAACTAAAAAAGTAAAGCAAATTAATGCTCTACTTTTTTTAGTTATTTAGTTATTCTTCTTCAACTTCAAATTGTGAATTATATAAGTCACTATAAAATCCACCTTTTGCAAGTAATTCTTCATGTGTTCCTTGTTCAACTATGTCTCCATGATTCATAACTAAAATTAAATCTGCATTTTTTATAGTTGATAATCTATGTGCTATTATAAAACTTGTTCTACCTTTCATCAAATTGTCCATCGCTGCTTGTATTTGTTGCTCTGTTCTTGTATCTATTGAACTTGTGGCTTCATCTAATATTAATATTTTTGGATTTGCTAAAATTACACGGGCAATTGTTAATAATTGTTTTTGTCCTGCTGAAATATTAGATGATTCTTCATTTATTACCATATCATATGCTTTTGGTAAAGTTTTTATAAAATGATGCATATGTGCAGATTTTGCCGCTTCTATAACTTCTGCATCAGTTGCTTCAGGATTAGAATACTTTATGTTTTCCTTTACAGTACCACCAAACAACCATGTATCTTGTAAAACCATGCCAAACATTCTACGAAGTTCTCCACGTTCAAAATCTTTTACATTATGCCCGTCTACCAAAATGGCTCCAGAGTTTACATCATAAAATCTCATTAGCAATTTTACCATAGTTGTTTTTCCAGCTCCTGTAGGTCCAACAATAGCTATTTTTTGACCATCCTTTATATCTGCATTAAAGTCATTAATTATTATTCTATCTTCATCATATCCAAAGCGAACATGGTCAAATTTTACATTTCCTTTTAATCCATCTGTTGAAACTGGATTTTTTACAGTTTCTACTTCTTCTGGCTCTTCTAGGAATTTAAAAACTCTTTCTGCTGCTGCAACCATAGATTGAAGCATACTTGATACTTGTGCAATTTGATTTATTGGTTGTGTGAATTGTTTATTATATTGTATAAAACTTTGAATATTACCTACTGTTATTCTTCCTTGTATTGCTAAATATCCACCAAGTATTGCTACTGCAACATAACCAACATTTCCCACAAAATTCATTATTGGGTGCATAAGTCCAGATAAAAATTGAGATTTCCAACCAGATTTATATAATTCATCATTTGCTTTTTCAAATTCTTTTATAGTTTCTTCTTCTGCATTAAATGCTTTTACAATTGTGTGTCCACCATAAACTTCCTCTACTTGACCATTTACATGACCTAAATAGTCTTGTTGTCTTGCGAAATATTTTTGTGATTTTCCTACAATTTTACTAACAATAAATACTGTAATTGGTAAAATTATTAGTGACACTAATGTCATTTCCCAACTTATGGAAAACATCATAATTAGTATACCTATTAACGTACATATTGATGTAATAATTTGTGTTATACTTTGGTTTAAGTTCTGGCTTAATGTATCTATATCATTAGTTATAACTGATAATACTTCGCCATTTGTCCTTTTATCAAAGTATTTCATTGGTAATTTATTTATTTTTACAGATATATCACTACGCAATTTGTATGTTAATTTTTGAGCAACACTAGTCATTGTAAACCCTTGTATTAAAGAAAATGCTGCACTTATTAAATATAATACTAATAATGTTAATAATATACCTGCTATTTTTCCAAAATCTATTCCAGAGCCACCTGAAAGTTTGCTTATTATACCATTAAATATTTCTGTTGTAGCATTACCTAAAATTTTTGGCCCTACTATTGAAAATATTGTACTACCTATTGCAAATACTATTACTATTATTAATGCTACTTTGTATTTTGATAAATAATCTTTTATTAACTTTTTTGTTGTACCTTTAAAATCATTTGCTTTTTCTACAGCTCCTGCACCCATTTGATTTCTTCTCATTGGTCCTCTTATATTGTTTGCCATTTTTTTGCTCCTTTCTATTTATATTTTTAATAAAACTCATATAATTAATTATTCTAGTTCTTCTTTTGATAATTGTGATAAGGCTATTTGTGAATATGTTTCACAATTTTTCATTAATTCTTCATGTGTTCCAATTCCTACTATTTTTCCTTCATCTAATACTATTATCTGGTCTGCATTTAATATTGTACTTATTCTTTGTGCTACAATTATTACAGTTTTATTTTTTGTGATATTTGCAAGTGCTGCTCTTAAATTTGCATCTGTTTTTAAATCTAGTGCAGAAAAACTATCATCAAATATAAATATTTCTGGATCTTTTGCTATTGCTCTTGCTATAGATAGACGTTGTTTTTGACCTCCTGATACGTTACTTCCTCCTTGTGCTATTTCAGATTTATATTTGTTTTCTTTGTTTTCAATAAATTCAGTAGCTTGTGCTATTTGTGCTGCTTCTATCATTTTTTCGTCTGTCATATCTTCATTAGAATATTTAATATTAGATTCAATTGTTCCAGAAAATAGCACTCCTTTTTGAGGTACAAAACCAATTTTTTGTCTTAATTCATTTTGGGGTACTTCTTTTATATTTACACCATCAATTAATAATTCTCCACCTGTAACATCATAAAAACGAGGAATTAAATTAACTATTGTAGATTTTCCTGATCCTGTACTACCTATAATAGCAGTAGTTTTTCCTGGCTCTGCTGTAAAATTAATATCTGTTAATAATTCTTGATCGGCATCTGGGTATCTAAACGATACATTTTTAAATTCTACAACGCCTGTTATGTTTTTATCAAAATGTTTTGGATTTTCAATATCCTTTATACTAGGCTCTGTTTCCAGTACTTCATTAATACGCCTTGCAGATACTGCTGCACGAGGAAGCATAATAGATATCATTGAAATCATTAGAAAACTCATTACTATTTGCATTGTATATTGTATAAATGCCATCATGTCACCAACTTGCATTATTCCTTGGTCTACATTGTGTCCACCAACCCAGATTATTAATAACATAATTGAATTCATAACAAACATTAATGCAGGCATCATTATACTCATTGCTCTGTTAACAAATATGTTTGCTTTCATTAAGTCTTTATTTGCATTGTCAAATCTTCCTTCTTCTTTTTTCTCTGTATTAAAAGCTCTAATTACAGGTAAACCTGTTAATATTTCACGAGATACAAGATTTAATTTATCTATTAAATCTTGTAATTTTCTAAATTTTGGCATTGCTACTATGAATAATATTAGTACAATTCCTATAACACAAAGTATTGCAAGCCCTATAATCCATGCCATACTTGTATCACTATTTGTAAGTACTCTTAAAAATCCACCTATTCCTATGATTGGTGCATAAACAACTACTCTAAATAACATTGTTATTAGCATTTGAATTTGTTGAATATCGTTTGTACTACGTGTTATTAGTGATGCTGTTGAAAAGTTATTAAATTCCTTTATGCTAAATCCTAATACTTTTTTAAACACTTTTTCTCTTAATACTTTTCCAAGTGTTGCAGCTACTCTAGAAGATAATAACATTATAGTTACTGCTGATATTAAACTAATTGCTGCTATTCCAAGCATTTGTAAACCAGTCATAAATATGTAATTATTTTGGATTTCATCTGTATTTATTCCTAATTGTTTGTATTCTTCTTTTGTAGCAGTTATAGCCACTTGAGAAGACATGCTTCCTAAATTTTCATCAATTTGTTTGCTTATTTCTTCAACTACTTTATCTAATTCTTCTTCTGGCATAGATTTTAAAATATCTATTATACTCATTTGTTGTAATAAGGCACTTTGTTCTTCAGGAAGTTGTTTTAATATTTGCTCTTTTATTTGTGCTGATACAGTTTCATTTGAAATGCTATATGCTTCCATTAATGGTTTTTGTATTAATTCATTAAGTTCATCTTGTTCTTCTTGTTTTAAATCTTTTTGAATATATAGCGTATTTTGTTCAGCTTCATAATCCTTGTCGAAATATTTTTCTATTTTTTCATTAGCTTCTGAAGACATATCATTTGTATTTAACTCATAATAACTTAAAATTTTGTCATCTTCATTAGTAAATATTAATAGATTTTCCATTTGCGTTTTGCTAGTAATAACTGGTGCTGCATTTTCTATACCACCTTGCTGTATTCCAACATTTACTATTTTTGAAGTATAACTTGGTAATTCCAAATCTGCCCATGCTTGCACACATAATAGTATTATTATTGCAATAACTGATAGGCTAGTTTTCTTTAAATTTTTTAATACTTTAAACATTTCTTCCTCCTATTCTTAATAATTTATAACTAACATGGTATCTTATTATAATATTTCAATTTAAGCTTTTTGTCAATATTATGAATGTGAAACTTTCGTGAATTAAGCCTTTTACTTTTTACTTTAATACAAAAAAAATAGCCGATTAATTCTTTTTTTACTTTAAGAATTTTTGACTAGTTTAATTATGCAATTAACTCCAGTAATATTTGACTACACCAATCAGCTAATATCTCCTCTTTAAATTTATGCTACTTTTATTCCAGTATCTACAACTTCTTTTACAAAAGGATTTGAAACTTTTTCATAATCCTCTGTTCTTATTAAAAAATAGTATTCATAAAATCACAATTTTACATTATAATTTCACAGAAATTGAAAATTATGTAAAATTATGATACAATATATTATATAGGTTATTACCTCAAGTGTATTAAATCCTATATTGGTAATTATTATTATCGTAATACTCAAAAAAACAAACAAAACATTTAGGAGGAAAAAATCATGTTTAACAACAAAGTTATTTCAGAAACTTATTGCCACCGGATAATCGCCTTAAACGATTATTACAGTCATAGTAAGACTGTAGATGGCACTAATGTTAAAAGGATAACTATCGACTCACCAGTGGTTGACGTCAATGTTTTCTATTCTACAGATCAGCTGGAAGAAAATGTTGTAGTTCACCTTCACGGTAATTGTGAAGGGACAACCCTCAGAGACAAGGAGTTTCTTGATGTTCACGTAGTGAATCATGAACTTAGAATCACTTTAATATTAACAGACAACAGTTATTCTGACGATTTGAAACTCGATGTCATTTTGCCTTTCAAATCCTATAAAAAAATCATCGCCAAGAGTTTGTCGGCAAATATTTCTTTGAAGTATGGTATCTATACAAAACACCTCAAAGTGCTTTCAGTTTCCGGCAAATTGGACCTCAATCTCAGGGCAAAAGAAGATATTAATGTGGAGATTTTTTATAGGAGAAGTGAGGTAGGTCTCAGCATTAACGAGATTGACTGCATTGCTTATACACAAAAGCAGTATAAAAAGATAAAAAGAGAGGCTGAATGTAAAAGAGTTGCTCTGGTGAAAATTATCCAAGAACTTAAGTATGATGAATATGTCTATGGAAGACCAGTGATTCAGAAAAATGGATTCTTTGAGGAAAAAAAATTTAGAGTTCTTAGAATTGTAAGACCTTGGTCCATCACAAGTAGATACTTACTGGCAAAGGGATTTGTCCGTGATATTTACAAAGTATTTGGGTAGTTAAGTGATTAACTGATTTTTCAGTCTGTGCTATTTTATATAGTGCAGACTGTTTTCTTTTCTATTAATCTTTTTTGAATCCTAATATTTTTTAAAGTGTAATTTTTGCACTTTAAAAAACAAAAATTGCACTTTAGAATTTTCTCTTTATTTTATTCCTTTAATTCTTTATTACTTTATTCTTGTATTTCTTTAATTCTTTTTATTGCTTCGATAGTATTTTCTCTACTTCCAAAGGCTGTTAATCTAAAGTATCCTTCACCACTTGGGCCAAATCCAACTCCTGGTGTTCCAACAACATTTGCTTTTTCTAAAAGATAATCGAAAAACTCCCAAGAGGTAAAACATTTTGGTACTTTTAGCCATATATATGGTGCATTTTTACCACCGAACACTTCAAAGCCTGCTTCTTTTAGTCCATCTAATATTATTTTTGCATTTTTCATGTAATAATTGATATTTTCTTTTATTTGTTTTTGCCCTATGTCAGAATATACCGCTTCTGCTGCCCTTTGTGTAATATATGGCACACCATTAAACTTTGTACATTGACGTCTATTCCATAATTTATTTAGGCTTACTTCTTCTCCATTTTTTGTATATCCCTTTAATTCTTTTGGAACAACTGTATAGGCACATCTTACTCCTGTAAAACCTGCTGTTTTAGAAAAACTTCTAAATTCAATAGCTACTTCTTTTGCTCCTTCTATTTCATAAATGCTATGAGGAACATTTTCTTCTTGTATAAATGCTTCATATGCTGAATCAAATAAAATTATCGCTTTATTTTCTTTTGCATATTCAACCCATTTTGTAAGTTCTTGTTTAGTTAATACTGTTCCTGTTGGGTTATTAGGTAAGCATAAATATATCATATCAACTTTAGTATTTGGTAGTTCTGGTACAAAATTATTTTCAGCTGTAGCTGGCATGTATACTACTTTTTCATATTTATCTGTTTGTTCGTTATAATTACCAGTTCTTCCAGCCATTACATTAGTATCTAAATATACAGGATATACCGGATCAGTTATAGCTATTATATTATCGTTTCCGAATATCTCTCCTATATTTCCAGTATCGCATTTTGCTCCGTCAGATACAAATATCTCATCTTTTTCCATTTGTATCCCTCTTTTTTTATAATCATATTCTACAATTTTTTCTCTTAAAAAATCATATCCTTGTTCTGGACCATAACCTCTAAATGTTTCTTTTTTCATCATCTCATCTGCTGCTTTATGTATTGCCTCAGTTACAGCTGGTACTATTGGCATAGTTACATCTCCTATACCTAATTTTATTACTTTTTTGTCTGGATTTTCTTTTGTAAATTCTTCAATTTTTTTTGCTATTGTAGAAAATAAATAGCTGTCTTGTAATTTTAAATAATTTTCATTTATAGTTATCATTTTATTTTTCTCCTTTCTAATATTCCATTTTTCCTTCAAATACTGTTGTTGCTGGTCCAGTCATATATATATGGTTATTTTGTTTATCCCATTTAATCATAAGATTTCCTCCTAGCAACTCTACAGTTACTTCATCATTTACTAAACCATTCATATTGCATGCTACTAATACAGCACATGCACCTGTTCCACATGCAAATGTTTCTCCTGAGCCTCTTTCCCATACTCTCATTTTGATGTTATTTCTATCTACTATTTCAATAAATTCTATGTTTGCTCTTTGTGGGAAATGTGCATCTTTTTCTAAAATGCTTCCGTACTTTTCTACTTCAAAATTTTTAACATTTTCTACTATTGTTACAGCATGTGGATTTCCCATTGATACACAAGTAAAGCTAAATTCTTTATCTAATGCTTTTATTTTTAATTCTTTGACCTCCTGATTATTATTTTCTAATTTTTCTTCTAAGTTTACTATTACAGGAATTTTGCTAGCTTCTAATATTGGCTCTCCCATATCTACTTTTACAGTTTCCACTTTATTATTTTTTACATTTAACTCTAATACTTTTGTTCCTGCTAAAGTTTCTACTGTAATACGTTCTTTGTTGGTTAGTCCCTTATCATAAACATATTTCCCAACACACCTAATTCCATTTCCACACATTTGTGCTTCTGATCCATCCATGTTGTACATTTTCATTTTAAAATCGCAAATGTCACTTGAACAAATTAAAATTAAACCATCTGAGCCAACTCCAAAATGTCTGTTACTAATAAATTGAGCTAGGTCTGATACATTATCTGGTACTCCACTTTTAGTACAGTCCATATAAACATAATCATTCCCTAGCCCATGCATTTTTGTAAATTCTATCATTTTATCACCTTCTATAGGTATATATCAAAAAAGTAGAATATATTTATATTCTACTTTTTGTATTTTATCATATGCATTTTTCTTTGTAAAGGTTATATTAGTATTTTATTTAATACTTATTTATTACATTTGTATACATATTTTGTATTGAATCTATTTCTTCTTTTTGTATTTTATTTATATTATTAGTTAATGTATACATCCCCATTAGAAACAAAACGAATAAAACAATTATAAAAATCATAACTGTTGTAATTGAATATTTAGGGTCTGTAAATATTTTCATTTAATTCCTCCAAATTTTTTGATATTTTATACCATATTTTATATAATTATTATATTGAATATCTTTTTAGATTTCAAGTATTTTCTTACAACTTAAATATATTTTTTGTTAATCATTCAATATATTTCATTCTTATTTTTTTTATTGTATTATCCTTTATTCCTATTATATTTAAATAATTTTCTATGCTACTATATTTTATTTTAAACTCTTTTAAAAATTCTTCCATATAAATTTTTTTTGGAGTTATTATATTTAAAATTTTATTGTTATAATTAGCATATTTATTTAGTATTGCTTTCATAAGTTCCTTAGTAACTACATAATCTTCTATTATATCTTCTTCTTTAACCTGAAGCAATTTAAGTATTAAAGCTGTAACCACTCCTGTCCTATCTTTACCAGCATTACAAAAATATAATACTTTTTCGTTGTCACATAATATGTCAAAAATTTTCTTAATCTTCTCTTGTAAATTCAACATATCCATATAAGATTTAACTACTAACTTTTCTGTTGCTGGTATATCTTTTCCTACATCTATTCCTATATGATAAACTAAAAAATTTTTGTTATTTTCAAAAACAGATCTATTAGTTCTTATTTCTTCTTGTGACCTCAAATCAATTACAGTATTTATTCCCATTTTATTTAAAATCGATATATCATTATTAGATAAATCTCTTGGTAAATTACTCCTAATTAAGCTTCCAAGTTTTACTCTATTTCCTAGACTGCTTTTATAGCCACCAATATCTCTCATATTCTCAATTGAATTTTCTAAATACCTAACCATTATAATTCCCTTTCATCATTAGAGTGAAATACTTTTTGAAAATTTCCTTCTTGCGATTTTTCATCAGTGTTTATAAATTTATTTTTTCTATATATTGAAAATAATTTTATCACTATTTCTAAAAAATTTCACTACAAACATATATTTATTTACATCTGCAATTTTTTAAGTTAATTAAAAAAGTAAAATAGACTGAATTTTAACTATTTTTTTGTTTAATCCTAGAATATTTATTGAAATATTTTTTATACTATTATACAATATACTAAAATTATACTAAAGATAAGGAGGTGAATATTTTTGAAAGATAACAAAATATCAATTAGTTTATCTACTCTAATTATTGCTTTAGTTATTGTTCTTATTTTAGTTATAGGGATTGTTTTTTTAGTATATAATCACTTTAAAAATATATATGAAGGTCCTTCATCTTCTGGACCAGTCATTTCTGGAAATTCTGATGATTCTAATACTGTTCCTGATAACTATGTTGCATCTATAAATGCAAAAGAATCTTCAAGAGAAAATCCATTATCAATTGGAGATTGGGGAATTGCTTCAAAATATATTTTTGGTGAATACAGAAATGTACCTGTTAGAGTTAATAAAGTTACAAGAGGTGAAGAAGCAGCAAAACAAGTTAAAGAATACTGCGAAAGTGGCTCTTCTGTTTATGAGTATAAAGAGCCAGAAGCAGATATGGAATGGGCTTTAATAGAATATAATGTAGATTTAAAAAATGTAGATAGGAATACAGCTATAAGAACTGATGCAAGAATAATTGGAATTGATAGTACAGCTATACAATACAATGGAAAATCTTATAATGTTTCAACAATGGGTATGACTTCAAACTCTACTAAAGCAGAAATTGGTACAGGTTATTTTGCAGCTCAAATACCAATCGGTTGTAAAGATTATTTAATATCATTAGGTGCATATTCAAATACTCAAGCTTTCTTTAAGGGAAAATAAGTATACTAAAGAAAAAAGTGGAATAAATTCCGCTTTTTTCTTCATTAATATTTCCTTCTTTCTGCATACATTTTATATATTTATATGCACATATCTTGTACTATCTGCATATATTTTATCATTTTATATGCAGAAAAATATGTTATATACTATTTTTAATCCATTCAACTCTTTCTTGGTGTAACTTTTTGGCAAAATTAACACCCTCTTTTATATTATATTTTTCCTTAACATATTTTCCATTTATTTTTTCAATACAATCTTTACCTATTTTTTCAAATTCTATATTTTCTAATTTAGTATTTCTTGTACTACATTTGTCTGCTATTACAACAATTTGTAGTCCATGTAGTCCTAACCTAGATTTTGATACTCTTTCTATAAAACTCACCTTTTTAGCAGGTGTCATTTTATAAAATATGCCACCTTTCATATGTTCTTTAACAGCAGTTTTTCCACAATTTATCCAAAGTTTAGGAACACCTATTCTTTGTCCTAAATTTTGTACTAAAGGTATTCCATTTTCATCATGTCCATAATGATGTGGATACATTTGGGGTGGTGTTATCCCTTTTCCTATATCATGAACTAATGCTGAAAAACGAATCTCCAAATTACTTGTTAACCCGAGCCGCTTTATCTAGTACTATCATTGTGTGATTATAACTATCACCTTCTGGATGATATTCAACTGGTTGTAATGCTCCTATTAAATCAAAAATTTCTTTAAAATGTACATCTAATACTTTTGCTTGTTTTAAAACTTCAAAAAATATTGATGGTTTATCTTCTTTTAAAGCTTTCTCGAACTCAACAAATACTCTTTCTTTTGATAATGTATTAAGTTCTGGTTTTAATTCCTCCATTAATTTTAACGTATTTTCTTCTACTTTAAATTTCGTTTTTGTTGCAATTCTTGCTACTCTATATACTCTTAAAGGATCTTCTTTAAAAGCATTTGTTGTTGCTTTTATAATTCCTTTTTTTATATCTTTTCTTCCATTAAATGGATCTATAATCTCTCCTGTTAGTACATTTTTTGCTATTGCATTTATGGTTATATCTCTTCTTGCTAAGTCTTCCTCAATAGTTACATCTTTTGTATCTACTTCAAATTCTTTATGACCTATACCTGTTTTTGTTTCTCTTCTTGCAAGTGCAAACTCCATTCCTTCTAAATCAAATACTTCAAATGATTTTCCTCTTTTTATTGCTTTATTAAATAATTCGGTAAACCTTCCGACTTGAAATTCCTGTTACACAATAATCCCTATCATATATTGTTTTTCCCATTAATTCATCCCTTATTGCTCCTCCTACTAGATAAAGAGTTCCACCTTCTTCTTCAATTTTTCTTGCAATTTCTATAATATCCATAAAATCTCCTTTTAAAACAAATTTGTTTTTGTTATAAGGTTTTTTCTTACTTTATTTTACCACTAAAATAATAAAAAAACACTAGAATAATTATTTTTATGCAATTATCTATATATTTTAAAAAAGTAATATAAATATTTGACCGAATAGTATATATTTATGCCTTGACATTCATACTATTTAAGAATATACTTTAGTTAGATTTTCATATATTTTAAAATATGAAAAATATAAAATAAGGAGGAATTCTATAAATGGATAACTTATTAGAAATTAGATGGCATGGTAGAGGTGGTCAAGGTGCAAAAACCGCTTCATTATTACTTGCCGATGCAGCTTTTAATACTGGAAAATATATTCAAGGTTTTCCTGAATATGGTCCTGAAAGAATGGGTGCTCCAATTACTGCATATAATCGTATAAGTAACACTCCAATTACTATTCATAGTAACATTTATGAGCCAGACTATGTTGTAGTTGTTGATGATACTTTACTTGAATCTGTTCGGAGTTACTAATGGGCTAAAAGAAACTGGTGCAATCGTTATTAATACAACTAAAGATGCTAACTATTTAAAAAGTGTTTTAAATGGATATAAAGGAGATATTTATACAATTGATGCAAGAAAAATATCTATGGAAACTTTAGGTAAATACTTTCCTAATACACCTATGCTTGCTGCAATTGTTAAAGTAAGTGGAATTATGACAGATGAAGAATTATTAAATGATATGGAAGGTTCTTTTAAACATAAATTTGCAAAAAAACCTGAAGTAATTGAAGGAAATATGAAAGCTTTAGAAATGGCTTTACAAGAAGTAAGAAAAATATAATTGCTAAAAATTAAAAATACAATTACTAATACTAATAATATTAATAATACTAATACTAAAAATTTATGAAAGGAGTTTTTTTATGACTAGTGATAAATTAAATCCAAATACACCTTGGCAAGATTTGACTGTAGGTGGAAATATATACGATGCTGGTAATTCAATGGAATTTAAAACTGGTGATTGGAGAAGTATTAAACCTGTTTTCTTAAGCGAAAAATGTAAACAATGTGGTTTGTGTTTTCCAGTTTGCCCAGATAATGCAATTCCAGTAAATAAAGAGCAAAAAAGAGAAGATTTTAATTATGATTATTGCAAAGGATGTGGCGTTTGTTCAAAGGTATGTCCTTTTGGTGCAATTGAAATGAAATAAATAGTAAAGGAGAAAATAATATGAGTATAAGAGAACGTTTAAGTGGTAATGAAGCTGCCGCTATAGCTATGAAACAAATTAATCCAGATGTTGTTGCAGCATTTCCTATTACACCATCAACTGAAATCCCACAATATTTTTCAACATTTGTTAGTAATGGTACTGTAGATACAGAATTCGTTGCAGTAGAAAGTGAACATAGTGCAATGAGTGCATGTGTTGGTGCTGAAGCAGCAGGTGGAAGGGCTATGACTGCAACTTCTGCTAATGGTTTATCTTTTATGTGGGAGATGATATATATTGCTTCTTCTATGAGATTACCTATTGTTATGTCTTTAGTAAATCGTGCTGTATCTGGCCCTTTAAATATACACAATGATCATTCAGATGCAATGGGTGTTAGAGATGCTGGATGGATTATGCTATTTTCTGAGAACAATCAAGAAGCATATGATAATTTAATAATGGCTCATAGAATTGCAGAAAATAAAGATGTTATGCTACCTTTAATGGTATGCCAAGATGGTTTTATTACTTCTCATTCAATTGAAAATATTGAATTAATTGAAGATGATGTAGTTAAAAACTTTGTTGGTAAATATAACCCTGAACATTATTTATTAAATGATAAAGAGCCAATTAGTATGGGACCATTAGATTTACAAAGTTATCTTTTTGAACATAAAAGAGGTCAAGCACAAGCTATGATAAATGCAAAACAAGTTATATTAGATGTTGCAAAAGATTTTGAAAAAATTACAGGTAGAAAATACTCTTTCTTTGAAGAATATAAATTAGATGATGCAGAAATTGCAATTGTTTGTATGAATTCTACAGCTGGTACTACAAAATTTGTTATAGATGAACTTCGTAAAAAAGGTGTAAAAGCTGGTTTATTAAAATTAAGAGTATTTAGACCATTTCCTGCAGAAGAAATTGCAAAAGCATTATCACATCTTAAAGCTGTTGCAGTTTTAGATAAAGCTGATTCATTAAATGCTGTTGGAGGTGCATTATTTACTGATGTTACTTCTGGTATGCAGGTTAATAAGGTTAGTATACCTACAGTTAACTATATATACGGAATTGGTGGTAGAGATACAAAATCTACTGACATTGAATCTGTATTTAATGATTTACAAGAAATTGTAAAAACAGGTAATATAAATAATCCATATAGATACTTAGGTTTAAGAGGTTAGAAAGGAGTGAAATTTTATGGCATATAATTTAAAAGAAGTTATAGCAAATAAACCATCAAGGTTTACTTCACGGACACAGAATGTGTGCTGGTTGTGGTGCTCCTCCTGTTGCTAGAATGATAATGAGAGCTTTAAAAGAAGGAGATCATGCTGTTGTTAGTGGTGCTACAGGTTGTATGGAAGTTTCTACATTTATTTATCCATACACTTCATGGACAGATTCATTTATTCATACAGCATTTGAAAACGCTGCATCTACTTTATCTGGCGTTGAAGCTGCATATAAAGCAATGAAAAGACAAGGCAAATTGCCAGAAAATGTAGATACAAAATTTATTGCTTTTGGTGGTGACGGTGGTACTTATGATATAGGTATTCAAGCACTTTCAGGTGCTATGGAAAGAGGCCATGATATGGTATATGTATGCTATGATAACGGTGCATACATGAATACTGGTATACAACGTTCTTCTGCAACACCTAAATTTGCTGATACAACAACTAGTCCTGCTGGAACAGTTATTCCTGGAAAAATGCAATCAAGAAAAGATTTAGCAAAAATAATGGTTGGACATCATTTACCTTATGTTGGTCAAAGTATAGCTTTAAATAATTTTAAAGATTTATATGAGAAAGCAGAAAAAGCAATTTATACAGAAGGTCCTTGTTTCCTTAATGTTCTTGCACCTTGCCCAAGAGGATGGGGATACCCAACAGATATGTTAATGCAAATTAATAAACTTGCTGTTGAAACATGTTACTGGCCTTTATATGAAGTTATTGATGGTAGATATGTTATTAATTATAAACCAAAAAATAAACTTCCTGTTGAAGAGTTCTTAAAACCACAAAAAAGATTTAAACATATGTTTAAACCAGGAAATGAGTGGATGATTCAAGAATTCCAAAAAGAAGTTGATGACAGATGGCAAGAATTATTAGATTTAGAAGCAATTACTAATAAAAGTCCTAATGAAGAATAAAACTAATAAGTTAGTAGAATTTTTTAATTATTAAGATTTAAACTAGTAAATAATAAAAAATAACAGTTATTTCTAACTGTTATTTTTTATTATTTATTTTAATTTATTATATTGTTACAGTTCTGACTATAAGTACTTAATTGATAGGTAACTTTATATTATTATCTAATAATTTCCTATATAATTTTTCTTTAATTACTTTTCTTCTTTATTTTCTTTTGTTTGTACTACTTCTTCTTTTTTACCTTTTTTTGATACTGCAACTAAAATTACAACTATAATTGCTAAAAGTGCAACTCCACCAATTATTGCATATATTGTGTAATCTTGTGCTGCATCAAATTTAATTTCATTTACTTTTCCAGCTTCTAATTTCCATTCTAAAGTTTTTCCATCTTCTGAAACTGTTGTTGCATTACTTTCTTGTGCTTTAAATGGCAATGTAATTTTATATGTAATTTTCATTTGTGATAAAATTGATTGCATCATAGCAGCTTCTTGTGCATCATCTGATCCCATATTAGTTAAATCTAGTTTTGCATCTTGATAATATCTAGTTTTTAATAAGTTTTTTTCATAAACAATTTTATCATTTTGTCCTTCTTGTGCATTTGTACTAACAGAATTAGTTAAATCAAATTCATTTTGTATATTGTCTACATGTTTTGTTGCTTTAAAACCATATGTTTCATCATCTTCGTATTTTTCTACTGTATATCCTTCTTCTTTTGCTTCATCTTCCATTTCTTTAAAAGAATCATCATTTTCTAAACTGCTTGTAGTAACTCCCATGCTTGTTAAAAATGTTTTACTATATCCCATTACATAAGATACTTCTCCACTTCCATCTGCATTTAATTTAATATCATAATTGATATTTGCACAACCTGTTAATGTTAATAATATAATTCCTACTATTATCATTAATACAATAGTTTTTAATGTTTTTTTCATGATTTTTTCCCCTTTCTTTTTTTCTTTAATATATCATTAAATATTATATTTTTCTACATTTTTTTTAATTTTTTACTAATTTTTGTTACTATTCAGTCTATTTTACTTTTTTAAAATTGATAGATAATAGTATATAATTATTTTTATTGCATTTTTATGTTAATTGATGTATAATTATTAATGTATAGACTACGTGTCTTTGTAACAAATTAACCATGTCTCAAGTCTTGCATAATGCGAGCAGAAAGGAAATCAATTGTTAAGACTAACTCAAATGACATTCCAAGACACAGAAACAGGAGAAGTATTTGTTGCAGAATTGCCAGAAGCATTCGATCTTCTCATTCCAGGAAATAACGAGCTTGCGGCAAATGTGGCGGCTGGTTGCCTCCTTGTTGGAGGCTACAATTGGCTAAAAGACGTGCTACCTTCAAAAATGTAGTGCAAAAAGGGAGGTGGAAGATAATCTTCCACCTCCCTTTAAAGTCTTCAGACGGGTTTAGCAAATTTTTTTGCAAATATCTTAAGTAAAGTCATAATAGAAATATACGGACAACGTTTTGTTAATTCAGGATAATTTTCCAACCATTTTCTGAAGTGTTGCTTAAGATCTCTTTGTATAATATTAAGTTTCATTTCTTGAAACTTCTCTGGAAACTTTCTACACAATGCGTTCAGAATACCAGTATAAGTAACTTTATTAGCAGTACAGGCAACAATAAATGCCTTAGTAATCAGTTCTTCATCTGTTGTCATTCCTATATCTGCCAAAAACGAACCAACCTGTTCTTCTACTTCCTTTGAATTATCTAGCCTATCTAAGGCAAATCCAATAGTTTCGATTAAGGCTGCTTCATAGTCAACTTTATCAGGTTTCTCAATCTTATCTGATTTATCGGGTTTCAATTTTACAGCAGTAAAATCGAAAGTACTTGGCAACTGACTTAATATTTTTGACAAAAATTTCGGAGTAACTTTCCCCATAACTTTTTGAAATCTTTCTGGCCGGACCTCTTTGCCTTTTTTTAGCAATACAATTCCATCTGCACATTTAGTACATATTGGAAGTCCATGCTGTAGCCGATTGTTATTCCCCCTTACTATTGGCACCACATATGGCATGCCAGCATCAGATATGTCACAAACAATAGCTGGTATACAGCCATTCATTTCTCCAGAAAGATGTTTACCATAGTTACATTCTACAATATCGCCAACTGAATATTTAATACATGACCTATTATTGCACCTTAAAGATATTTCATCAATTGCCGATGTAACAAAGCTTTCTATCTCGTCTTCAGAAACGTTGCTTTCAGTTATTGCCAAATGTGCAACTTTTAAAACTTTGCCTACGAGTTCCCGAATATTTTTATTTTCAAAATATATACTCGTACTATTAGTAATATCCTGCAAAAGCAAAGAAGATATTTCATTAATTTCTTTTAAAGACAAAAGAAGATTTTCTACTTTAGGCTCAATTGCTTTAGGCGTTGTTTTTTCCATTTTGTTCTTTCTCCTTTTTTACAAAAAAATTTTTTTCTACTTTAATAAGTATCTTCTGGTTGTGATTGTCGCATTCTTTAATCCTCCTTGTTTAATTTGTTTGCCTTGTTGCTACATACTTAGATATTATTCTCCTTTCTTTTAGACTTTTTGCTTTATTCATAGGAAAAAAACTCTATGAATTATACAGAATTATGTAAATATTATATCACTTTTAAGGCTTTATTTCAATACTTTTGATCTCTCTACTTTCTTATATTTTGCATAAAAGCTTAACATTAATTAGATGGCAACATAAAAGAGGTTACGTTTTTGTAACCCCCATTTCTTATTTATTTTTTCTAATCATTTGCTTCAACTGGTGCATCTACTGGACAAACTCCTGCACAAGTTCCACATCCTATACATGCATCTTGGTCTATAACATATTTATCATCACCTTGTGATATGCATTCTACTGGACAATTTGCAGCACAAGCTCCACAACTAATACATTTATCTGTAATTTTATATGCCATGTTTTTCGCCTCCTTTATTTTTACATCTTATTTATATAATTAATATTTATGACTATTATATATCATCTTCTTGTTCTTTTATATCTTGTTCTTCTAATTTTTCTAATTCCTTAAGTTCTTTTAATTCTTCTTTATCTATTCCTGATATTTCATCTTTTTCTTCAACATCTTTTATTAGTTTTAAATCTTTTGCATCAAATTTTTTGTAAAAGAATCCATCTTTATCTTTAAATTTTACTCTTACTTTTTCTTTAAGAATTTCAACAGAATCTACAATTCCTTCTCCTTCTTCTTCAGCTTCCACTATTGCTCCTACTCGAGGAAGTTTTGCTAATTTTTCTTCGTATACTTCTTGTTCATATTTTAAACAACACATAAGTCTACCACAATTTCCAGATATCTTTGATGGGTTTAATGAAATATTTTGTTCTTTTGCCATTTTTATTGATACTGTTTCAAAATTTCCTAAAAATGAACAACAACATAATTCCCTTCCGCATATTCCATTTCCACCAATTCTTTTTATTTCATCTCTTACTCCTATTTGACGAAGCTCTATTCTAGTTTTAAATATTGCAGCTAAATCTTTTACAAGTTCTCTAAAATCTATTCTTCCATCTGCTGTAAAGTAAAATAGTAGTTTACTATTATCAAATTTATATTCCACATCAATTAAATTCATATCTAATTTATGTTTCTTTATTTGTTTTAAGCAGATATCAAAAGCTTCTTTCTCTTTTTGTTTATTTGCTTCGTAATGCTTTTTATCTTTATATGTAGCAACTCTAATAATTGGTTTTAATGGATTTTCTATTTTTTCTTCCTTTATCATTCTATTTTCTATAACTACTTCTGCATATTCTTCTCCCATAGATGTTTCTACTATTACATACTGTCCTTTTTGCAATTTATTGTGCTTAGGATCAAAAAAATATATTTTTCCAGGTCTTTTAAATCTTACTCCTATAATTTCTTTCAAATATTATTCCTCCCATATTTTATATAACATATTATCAATACTCATATCATAATTGCTATTTTGTTTTAAACTTTTTTTCGTTTGTTCTACTGCTTCTATATATCTTATGTATTTTAAATTATTTATCGCTTTGCTAGATAATATAATATTAATATAGTCTAATATTTCATAAATATTTTCTTTGTTTTTGTATAAAAAATCTAATTTATTTATTACATCTAGTAATTTATAATTTTCTATATTTAAAAATATTTTTGCAGCTTCTTCATAATCTTGCTTTTTTTCATTTACTTTTAATGCCTTTTCAATACTTCCTTCACAGGCTTTTAGAAGTGCTTCATTCATTGTAAACCCATGATTATCTTCAAAAAATTTTTTAAGAAGATTATCTTGTATTTTACTAAAAGCAATCTTTACACACCTTGATTTTATTGTGTTTAAAAATAGACTTTCATTTGTACCTGTCATTATAATTGTAATAAAGCTAGGTGGCTCTTCTAATGTTTTTAATAAACAATTTGATGCATCTCGTGTCATTAGGTCTGCGTCTTTTATTATATATACTTTTTTATTAGATATAATTGGTTTTTCTAAAATTTTTAATTGCATTTGTCGTATTTGTTCTATTTTTATTGTAGTATTATCTGGCTCTATTATTATTAAGTCTGGATTATTATTGTTTTCTAATTCTATACAAGATTTGCATTTCCCACATGGTTTTGTTCCATTAGTTTGGCATAAAATCATTTTTGCAAATTCTTTTGCAAATAGAGTTTTACCTATTCCACTTGGTCCTACAAACATATAACTGTGTGTTAAATTATTGTTTTGTATTATATTATTTAATGTTTCTTTTATTTGCTCATTTCCAATTAGTGTTTCAAAACTCAAATTTAATAGCATTCCTTTCCTAAATAATACTATTTAATCTACTTTTCCAAATAAATTAAGTGGCCAAAATCTAATCCATACTACACTTTCTATTTTTTCTAATGGAACACATCCAAATCTTCTTGAATCTGTGCTTTGCGTTCTATTATCTCCCATTACAAATACACAATTTTCTGGAACTACTATATCTGTAAATGGTCCATTTAATGAATCTGTTTCTACAGTAGGCTCTAAATAATCTTCTTGTAATTCTTCGCCATTTATATATACTTTTCCATTCTCAATTTTTACATGCTCTCCTGGTAACCCTATTACTCTTTTTATATAGCTATCTTTTCCTATTTCTAATATATAGTATCTAAATTTTGAAAATAAACTATTTATATTATGATTATACTCGGCAATTGGATTACTTAAATCAGCTTCAGCTGCCGAATAATATGATTTTGATGGTGCTTCAAAAGTTATTATTTCTCCTCTTTTAGGTAATGTATGTGTAATTCTAATTGTTCTGTTTAGAATTAATCTTTGCCCTTCTTTTAATGTAGGAAACATTGAAGGTTGTTGCACAATTGTAGGTGTTCCTATAAAATATCTTACTAATAAAGCTAAAACAACTGCTATTACTATACAATATACCCATTCTAATATTTCTTTTATTTTTATCTTTTTTTCTTCATCCATCAGCTAAGACTTCCTTTCAAGGTTATCTATCATCTTTTCAATTATATCTTAAAATTCTATTTTTATCAAGATATTTAATAACTTAAGTAATTTTTTGTTACAGTTCAGACTATAAGTACTTAATTGATAGATAATTGTAACATTTCTTTTAATTCACCATTAAATTATCTAAAAAATTTTCTTTCTACTTTTTAGTTGGTATTCTAATTACTACTTCTGTTCCTTTTCCTTGCTCACTTTTTATATCTATACTACCTTCATTTTTATCTAATATTTCTTTAGCAATAGAAAGTCCTAGTCCTGTACCTCCCATATCTCTTGTACGTGCTTTGTCAACTCTATAAAACCTTTCAAAAATTCTACTTAAATCTTCTTCTGGTATACCAAGTCCATTGTCTATTACTTTTATATATGCATCATTATATACAAATCCTACATATATCTTAATATGTCCTCCTTCTTTTGTATATTTTATGCTATTTGTTAGTATGTTTAATACTACTCTTTCTATTCCATATTTATCTGCATATACAGGTGGAACATTTGCTGTTACAAAACATTCTACATAATGATGCTTTTTATCAATTTCTAATTGCAATTTTTCTTGGCATTGTTTTACAAGGTTTCCTAAATCAAATTCTTCTTTTTGAACTTGAACTTGATTATTATCAAATCTTGATAAAGCAAGTAAATCTGTTACAAGTTTAGCCATTCTTCTTGCTTCATTTGCAATTACATTTAAAAATTTCTCTTGTGTTTGCTTGTCATATTCACCTTCTAATAGAGTATCTGCATACCCCATAATTGAAGTGATTGGTGTTTTTAATTCGTGTGATACATCTGCAACAAATTCTTTTCTCATATTGTCTAGCCTTACATGCTCAGTAATGTCTTGTATAACAACCATAACACCTGCTGCTCTATCTGATTCATCTTTTAATGGTGCAAAGAATAAATTAATATGTTTATCTCCTACACTTATTCTTTCTTCAGAAGATGTCCATGCATCTAAATAAATTATTTTTTCCATGTTTATATCTACATTTAATTTTTTAAATATTTTTTCAAAGTTTTCATCTTCTGGCATAATTCTAAGTAGTCTTGTTGCTGCTGGATTTACTAAAATTATTTTTCCGTCCATATTAAAAGCAATAATTCCATCTGTCATATGCAATAGTATTGTTTCAATTTGCTTTTTTTGTCTTGATACTTCATTTAAATTTTCCTTAATTTCTGTTGTCATCATACCAATAGTTCCAGCTATTTCGTCCATTTCTTTACTGTTGTTTTTTTTGTTTTCTTTTTCAATGCCGTACTTCTTCTCCTGTTGCAATTTTTCTTGCACTGTCAATTAATCTATTCATTGGAATAGTTATTTTTGTTACAACAAAAATGGCTATTACTACAGATATTACTAAAAACGCAAATACTAAATATATAGATAACAAACCACCTTGACTAATTGTATCTGCTATTTTAGATGTTGCCTGCTGTATATCGAAATTTTGTGTAAGTAAAATGTTGTTAATATTATTTAAATTTACTAAAAAATATGTACTAATACCAACTAATAAAAAAGTTGCTATAACTGCAAATATTAGTATTATTTTTAATTGTACATTCTTAACCATTTTTTCTCCTTCATTTTCTTTAACATATATTTTTTAAGGTCAAAGGTCTTTTTTGACCTTCGACCTTATTTTCTTTTACTTTATTTTGATGCTATATAATATCCTACTCCTCTTTTGGTAATTAATATCTTAGGAGCTGATGTGTCTTTTTCTATTTTTTCACGAATTCTTCTAACTGTAACATCAACAGTTCTTATATCTCCGTAATATTCATATCCCCATACTTTTTCTAATAAAATTTCTCTTGTGATAACTTGTCCTGGTTGATTTGCTAAATATTTTAATACTTCAAATTCTCTTAAAGTTAAATCTACTACTTCGTCTTTAACTCTAACTTCAAATTTGTCTAAATCTAAACTTAAATCTCCAACTACAATTTTATTTGATGTTTCTGCTCTTTCTTGTGTTTTATCATTTGTTAGGGTTACTTCTGCTTTTCTTAAATTTGCTTTTATTCTAGCCATTAATTCTCTTACACTAAATGGTTTTGTTACATAATCATCTGCACCTAATTCTAACCCAAGTATTTTATCTATTTCTTCATCTTTTGCAGTTAACATTAAAATAGGTACATTTAATGTGTGTCGTATTCTTTTACATACAGCAAGCCCATCCATTTTAGGAAGCATTATATCTAATAAAATTAAGTCTGGTTTTTTAGTTAGTGCAATATCTACTGCTGTTAAGCCATCATTTGCTTGTAATGTATTATATCCTTCTTTTTCTAGGTTATATACTAAAATATCTACAATATGTTGTTCGTCATCTACAATTAGTATGGTTTTTTTGTCATTATCTATTTTTTCTTCCTCCATAAGGCTAACACCCCTAATCTTTTAAAATATCTATGATAAAAATATATCATAGATATTGGTTTTGTACAATACTTTTTAAATATTTTCTTCTAATGCTACATGTATTAATGCCATTCTTACATATACTCCATTTTGTACTTGTTTAAATATTCTTGACTTTTCACATTCTACAACATCATCTGCAATTTCTACACCTCTATTAAATGGTGCTGGATGCATTATTATACTAGTAGGTTTCATTTGGTCTACTCTTTGTTTATTTAATCCGTAAGCTTTATGATATTCTTCTACTGTTTCTTGCATTGATGTTGAGTGTCTTTCATGTTGTACTCTTAAAAGCATAACAATATCTACTTTGTCAATAATTTCATCTAGTTCAACATAATTATATCCTTCTTCTTTATATTCTTCTGGTCCAGATATATAAACAGTCATTCCAAGCCTTTGCATTACTTTTATATTAGTATGAGCAACTCTTGAATGTTTTATATCTCCAACAATAACTATTTTTAATCCTTCAAATTTTCCAAATTCTTGCTTTATTGTTAATAAATCTAATAAAGATTGTGAAGGATGATTTCCAGTTCCATCACCAGCATTTAGTATTGGTATGTTTATTTTTCCCACTAATTGGTTATAATATTCATTTTCAACATGTCTAATAACTAATGCATCTGTTCCAAACATTTCAAAAGTTTTTACAGTGTCATACAAACTTTCACCTTTTTTTAAACTTGAATTTCCTGAATCAAAATTTTGTGTTTTACATCCCAACCTTAGTGCTGCCATATCAAAACTATAGTGTGTTCTTGTAGATGGCTCAAAAAATAAATTTGATATTACCTTTTTTCCTTCGTAATCTACTTTTTTTCCATTTTTAAATTCTTCTGCTAAATTAAGTATTTTTTCTATTTGTTCTACTGAAAAATCATCTAAGTTAAGTATGTTCAATTTAATCCTCTCCTTTTTTGACATTTTTTTTATTGTAGCACTAGAATTAAATTTACACAAGTATTTTTTTCTAAAGAATTTTAACTATAGTTTTAACAGCTTTTTATAATTTTTTGAAAAGCCCATTTTACATAGAACTTTATCAATTGAAATTGTATTTAATTCTTTCTCTAATTTTTCAATACTTTTTATTATTAAATTATAGAAATCATTAAATTCCTTTTCCAATATTTACCTCCATATAACAGAAAATACCTCGGGTTTTTAGTTTTCCCCCGAGGTATGATTATTTCCGAGTCCAGTCCCGTAGGTTGCTGAACTACTGATCTACTATAGATAGTATAACCTTTAAATCTTAATTTTGTCAAGCAAAATGTTAACTTTAATCTATTAGTATTATTATATTATTATTTATAAAATTTATTCTAATCTAGGTAAAAGATTTATTTTTTTGTTTTTCCCGGAAAATTCATTTGAAATGCAACAAAAATTTTCTTTTTTATATGAATTTCAATAAAATTTCTAGTAAAAAATGTATTAAAATTATCATATTCCCAAATATTGTCAGATAATTATTTTATCCTAGTAAAAAAGTTTTGCAAAAATTTGTTCTTATTTTGTTGCTTTTCATAATTTCTTATGCTATACTATCTAACACAGGAAATGAATATAAAGCAGATGTGTGTTGCCACTGAACAACATAGTTTCTAACTATGGGGAAGTGAGGTGGTGTTTATGGAATTTATATTATTTATAATATATGCATTGGGATTTTCCCTAACTATAAACGTATCCTTATTGACAGTTATATACATACTTTTGACAAATAAGGAATAAACAAAGACACTACATTATGCTTTGGCAGGCAATGTAGTGTCTTAACTTGAATATATGTGACAACACATTTCTGTGTTTCATTTCCTATATTTATTATACATAGATAATTAAGATTTGTCAAACGATTTTAGAAATTTATGCTATCATCATTTAGTAACTTAATTGACGAAAATAAATAATAAAATAGTAAAAATAAAAATATAAAACAAGATGCATATAAACTATTGTGTAACAAGTTATTTTATGCTATTATATATTTATCAAATTTAATACGAGGAGGATTATTATGGTTTGGATTATATTAGCCATTATTGTATTATTAATAATATTTGTTGTAAGTGTGTACAATGGTCTAGTTACAGCAAGACAAAAAGTTAAAAATGCTTGGAGTCAAATTGATGTTCAATTACAAAGAAGATTCGATTTAATTCCTAATTTAGTAAATACTGTAAAAGGTTACATGGAACATGAACAAGATACATTAACTAAAATTGCTGAATTAAGAACTGCTTGGGCAAATGCTAATACAGTTGCACAAAAAGCTGAATTAGATAATCAATTATCTGGTGCATTAAAAACTATTATGGCTGTTTCTGAAAATTACCCAGATTTAAAAGCTAACACAAATTTTTCTGAATTACAAGCAGAATTACAAAACACAGAAAATAAAATTTCATTTTCAAGACAATTTTACAATGATACAACAACAATGTATAATACAAAATTAGAAGTTGTTCCTTCTAATATAATAGCTTCTTTATTTGGTTTTAAACCAGAAGAACTATTTAAAGTAGATTCTGATGAAGCAAGAAAAAATGTAAAAGTTGATTTTGGAAATCAAGAAGGAAAATAAATTACTAAAAATAGTTTGAAAAATTCAAACTTCAAAATTTAAAATTCAAAGTTTAATATTTAAACTTAAGACTTAAGACTTAAGACTTAAGACTTAAAATTAAACTAAAAACTAAAAACTAAAAACTAAAAACAAAAAAGAAAAAGTTAAATAAAAACTAAACTATTTAACTTTTTCTTTTTTGTTTTATTATAATTTTATTTCAAATATCTTACATGTATTTTCATAAGTTATATTTGCTATTTCTTCTAGATTTTTTTTCCTTACATCAGC
Organism: uncultured Clostridia bacterium; assembly: GCA_944390975.1. GTDB lineage: Bacteria > Bacillota > Clostridia > TANB77 > CAG-508 > RGIG8482. The sequence goes on from CALXRX010000008.1 coordinate 30,392, forward strand.
AATTTTTTGTGCTATATACATTACATTTCTACAATCATTTCTTTTTCCTCTATTTGGCTCTGGTGATAAATATGGGCTATCTGTTTCTATTAGCATTTTATCTAATGGTACTAAGTTAATTATTTCGTCTGCATTTTTAGAATTTTTGAATGTTATAGGTCCTGCAAATGATATATAAAATCCTAATTTTAGAGCTTCTTTAACAAGTTCTCTATTTAACGGGCAACAATGGAATACTCCCTTTTTATTTACTGTATTTTGTTTTAAAATTTCTAAAGTATCATTTACCGCTTCTCTAGTGTGTATTACAATTGGTAAATTCATTTCATTTGCTATTTTTATTTGCTCAATAAACACTGTTTTTTGAATTTCTTTATTTTCCTTATTCCAGTAATAATCCAATCCAATTTCTCCAATTGCTACTATTTTTTCATTTTTTGCAATTTTCCTTATTTCATTTATTTCTTCACCGTATGTTTTCCACTTTTTCGTTTATATCGTTTGGTGATATTCCACAAGTTGTATAAATTTGTGGATATTTATTTGCTATTTCTAAAGCTTTTTTTGAAGAATCTAGGCTATATCCTGCTGTTATAAAGTTCTTAACATTTGAAGACAATATATTTTGTATTAATTCATATCTATCTTCATTAAATTTTTCATCATCTAAATGACAGTGTGAATCAAATAATTTCATTTTTATTTATCGTATAATGAAATAATTTATTATACGAATTTCTCCTTTCTTAAAATACTACAACAACATTTGCTACTGCATATTCTTTACAATGTGAAACACTTATATCACATTGCTTTAATCCTTCTATTTTGATATTTATGAAATTAATTTTTGGTCTCCCGTTTTCATCATTAACTAACTCGATATCTTTCCATCCAATATCGTATTTACTGCCTAAAGCCCCTGAAATTGCTTTAAATACAGCTTCTTTTGCAGCAAATCTTGCAGCATAATGCTGATATTTTGCACCATTTTTACTTTCACAATAATTTATTTCATTTTGTGTAAATATTTTTTTAATAAATTTTTCTTCTGAGTCTTCTACTAATGCTTTTATTCTATTTATTTCTATAATATCTGTTCCACAGGTTATTTGCATTTTGTTATCTCCTATTATATACATATTGCTTTATTGGTTAATGTTCAAACTATTATTATTTAATTTATAGTTAATTGTATATAAATATTTTGTCGTTCTTCAATATTTATATACAATTATCTATCAATTTTAAAAAAGTAAAATTGAATGAACTGTAACCTTTATTGTTTCACATTTAGTCTACATCAATTTAATTAATGTTATAAAATTAACTATATTAAGTAGCAACGATATTCCTAGTGCGACTAAAATTATTTTATTTACTTTATTATCTTTTTCTATATTTAATTCTTTATATACTATATCATATTTGTTTTTAATATTATTATAAATCTTTTCTAACTCGCATACACGTCGTGTTTTTCTATATATGTTAGTTCCTATATCGTCATTTGTAATTTCTTGTATCCATAGTTCTTTCGTAAATTTAATAAATTTTTCCCTTGCTTGTGCTACTAAACTTTTTTCCTTACATTCATTTTCAAGTTTTTTTAGATATATTTTTTGATATTGCACTAAAAGATAAGTATATAAATATTGATTTTCATATACATGTGGAAGTACTGTGTAATTATGAATATCTATACTAGAAGTAAGTAGTGCCATTCCTTCTTTTGTAAAACCTGTTTGAATGAATTTCCACTTTGATAATATTTCCATATGTTTTTTATCAAAGTTAGATTTATATGCACTTGGAAATATGTTAGAGTATTTTAAAAACTCAAATTCTATATCTTTAAAATGCTTTGTTTCATTCCAATCTATTTGGTCTATACATGTGTATGCATATGTTAAAAATCGATTTGTATTAATGTCTAATTCTTTTGCATTTATTGCATTTCCAGTTAAATCTTTAATGATATCATTTAATTTTTTTACATCACTAAAAGTGGTTGTTTGAAGTCGTATATTTTCATATTCTTTTAGTTCTTTGAATTCTGAATAAATATCTCTAAATTTGTAATTAAAATTTAATACATCTGAAAACTCTGTACTTTCTTCTATATTTGTTTTTATTACTAAAAAGCATATTCCTGTTTTAAAACATACGAGTTCTATTTTTTGAATTTTAAAGAAAATTCCTTCTTCTTCTCCGGCTTTTCCCTGTAAATCGCTACCTAAATCATATTCAAACATTGTACATGTTTTTTTTGATAATATTGCTGTTTGCATATCTTTATTGAATTCTTCAAATTTTCTAACTTTTTCTTTATTGAATTCGAAATCCTGAAACATAAATTTTCTTATTGTTGGTAAGAAATAAGTATATATGTCTAAATCTTTTTCTTTTTCAAAAAATCTTACTTTTATGTTTTTATTGCTTAGTAATTTTAATATATATTTATCATATTTATTTTCATTTATAATATACGGATATATAAAATATGTATATTGATACTTTGTCTTTAGTTCCATTTTCCATTTTTGTATGATATATTTAATAATTTAAATAAACATACTCTCCTTGTACAATATATTTAGGTTTTTAAATAAGGGTTTGCCTATAAACCTTTATAGAATTTTATATCAAATCTCGATATCAATTTTCTTATTTATCTGTATAATAATATGAATTAATGTCTTCTCCTAAATGCCATTTTCCAATAAAATCTATTATAATGTTATTATCTAAGTTATATTGTGTTTCAGCTACAATTTTTCCTTCTTTATCAATTGCTCCCCATTTACCATCTTTTTTTACAGCTGCATATCCAAAATTATTTTGCTCTGTAGCATCTTCATATATATAATCTATTACTACATTTCCATCTTTATCTGTATAACCATATTTTCCATCTTTTTTGCTTAGGAATAATGTATTTGATGATAGTACTTCACTTGGTTTCTTTTCTTCAAAATTAAAGTTATAGTATTTATATTCATCATTTATTCTTATTCTAAAATATCCCTTTTCTTGATTTACTTCTGATATAATTCCTTCTAATTTTTGTTCAAATTTGTTGTTTAATATTTGTGATACAGCTTGATTATCTTTATTAACTTCTATAAATCCAGCTTCTTTTCTATAGGAAATATTTGTGTATTCAAATGGCAAAATAGTTTCATTTGATGTATTTATTATTCCATATTTATCTGCTTTTTTTGCTATATAATAACCATTAAATACATATTGTAAGTCGTCATATTGTTGTTCTATTTTTATTTCTCCTGTAGATGAAATTAAACCATATTTTTTGTTTTTTATAAATACAATATCATTTTCATTAATTTCTTTTACATCATCAAACTTATTTTCTAATAGTATTTCACCTTCTGAATTTATTGCATTTAATTTTCCATTTTCTTTTACAATATATATGCTAATTGATGGAACTTGCTTTATTTCCTCATATTTTGGCTCTAATAATACTTTTTTTGTAAAATCTATTAATCCAAATAAATCATTACTATTTTTTACAATATATCCATTTTGGTAACTATTACCCATAGCTGTTATTTCTTTATATTCTAGATTAATAATTATATTTCCTTTGTTATCACATAAACCAACTAATTCTCCGTTTTTTATAACTAGACTATTTGTTATTCCTTGTAATGCTTCAATACTTGTATATTCCGGTGGTAAAATTTCTTTTCCGTGTGTAATCTATTAAACCATACTTGTCCCCTTTTTTTACTCTTAGAACACCTGATTCATACCACATATTATTGCCTAAGTCATAATTTTCAATTGCTTCTACTAAATCATAATTAGTGAATTTTTCTTTATTTTTTGAGTCTAATACTTTTGTTTTATATGTATTGTTAGTATAGTCTACATCATATAAACATATAAATATATCTGTTTTACTATCAGGTATTGTAATCATTTCTGAGTAAGTTGGCTCTATTACAATTTTACCTGTTTGATCAATTACTCCCCATTTATCATTTGTATATACTGGATAATAACTTATTACTTGTGTGTTTGTTTCATTTGTATTTTTTGTAAGTAAGGTTTTAATTGCTACTACAAACATAATAATAACAGCAATGGCAATAATTACCGCTATTACCTTTTTGATATTTAATTTGGATTCTGTGTCATATCTTTTTCCTCTGCTCATATAATAACTCCCTCCAAAGTTTATTTTATATACAATATAATATCACAAAAAGATGATTTTGGCTAGTATAACCAAAATCATCTTTTAATAAATTTTGCAACAATAATAGTCATGTCATCTTTTGCTACACCATATCCATTATCTATGGCTTCTTTTGTTATAATATCAGCTATTTTTTGAACATTATCTGTTTGTATATTTTGTAAGATATCTCTTACCCATAATTCTTTATTTTGATATTCTGCATTTGATTCCATTATTCCATCTGAAACCATAACTAAAATATCATTATCTTCTATGTCTTTGTCATATACTACTAAATTTATATTTTCAAGTATTCCTGCTGGTAATGATAATGCTTTTATAATTTGCACATCTTTTCTTTCTTTTATATATGTTGGACATGCTCCATTTTTAATAAATTCTATATTCCCAGAATACAAATCTAAAATTGCTATGTCTAATGTAGCAAATGTATCTTCTTCTGTATTTATTGATAATGTGGAATTTATTAACTCAAGTGATGTGTCTTTATCAAACCCACTAGCAAGCAACCTTTGTAACATTTTAATTGCTATTCCGCTTGCTTGTTTTGCTTTTGGCCCAGTCCCCATACCGTCACTTATTGCAAGTAAGTATTTTCCATCATCTAGTTTAATACTTAGTTTTGAATCTCCAGAAATTGGTGAGCCAGCTTTTGTTTTTTGCGAAATTCCAAGTTGTAACATATATCTGTCTTGTGAAGCATATGTATTTACACATAAATTTGTATCTCTTTTAAATCCACATCCACTTTTTTGTATTACAATTTTTTCGCCTAATACTTTAGAAAGTATTTTTTCTATTGGCTCTATTGTGCATCCTCTTTTTTCATTAACATCACAACAAGAATCTAAATATACAGTTATTATATATCTACCTGTTTTTTCTTTCCTTATATTTATGTCTTGTATATTTATTTTTCTTTCTTTTGCAATTCTAACAATTTCTTCTTTTTCAATTATAAATTCGTGTTTATCTTCTTGTTCTATTTTTTGCTCTATATCTTCTGCAAGTGATGAGATTACTTTTGAAACTCCATCTAGTTGCACTCTAATATTTCTTTTGTTTTCCTCCATTTTTTGCTTCCATATGAAGTTTACTTTGCTTATTTTATATGATTCATTTATTATTTGTATTATTTCTTTTATGTCTTTTTCAAGTTCCATGCTTACTTGTGCATTATCAAATCCAATAATGTAATTATTATGGCTTTCAAGTATTTTTAGAAGTTCTTCTCTAGTTATTTCTCCTTCTTTAATTAAGTTTTTAAATATATCTTGAATTAAGCTTGAATTTTCAGCCTCTAATAAATCATCATATAAAATATTGTTTTCTAATCCATCTAAGTTACTTAGTAATTCATTTATGAATATATTTCTATTTTTTTCTTCTTCTTTATCTTCCTCTTCTATTATTGTTGCTGCTGCTTCTTTATATGTATCTGCTATTTCTTGTATTGTTTCAGAAACATTGTTTAGCTTAAATACTGTTTCTTTGTTTTCTTCTATTCTGCTTGCAGGACCTGTTGGCAATAATTTTGCTTTTCCTACTAAATCTTCAATATCTATGCTTATACTGTTAGGAACTAATAATAAACCTAATGAAGCTATTAATATTTCTTTTAGATATATTATTGGTTGTGTATTTCCATTTGTAACAAATGCGAATACTCCATTTCCAAGAATAAACCCAACTATTACACCTATTTTTCCAAATCTTGAGAATATTCCTGCAATCATTCCTGATAATGCATATGAAGCAATTACTATTGGTTGTGTACCATTTACTAAGCCCAATATTGTTCCTATTGTAATACCTGAAGTTGCACCTACTAATATACCATTTTTCCATCCTAATACTAATACAATTAATATGCTTAGGATTGTTCTTATTTCAAAATTAAATATACTTAAATCTCTAAACCCTGATGCACAAATTGCAAGTAAAATACTTGCTCCTATTACTTCTTCTATTGCAAATGCTTTTTTTATTGCAAATTCGTTAATAACAATTAATGAATTTGCAAATATTTTGTAAAATATATAAGCTGAAATTGATACCATTATACTTACTAATATATCATATACTATTAATTCTTTAAAAAATAGACTTGATATTTGTACTAAAAATGATGCTATAAAAACATATTTTCCTAGTTTCAATTTTTCATTTTCAAATTCATTTTCACTTTTCTTTGGCTTAAATATTAATGTCATTACTATAAAAACTAGTGATGTTAATAAATAGTTTAAAGCTTGGTTTGCTCCTAATCCTATAAAAGTTCCTAATAATGTAAGTATGTATACTATTAGTGCTGGTATTTTATTACTTAATACTGCTGCAAAAATAGAAATTGCAAATGGTGTTATTCCATTTATTCCTTCTATTGTTGATATCATAAAACTTATTATATATATTGCTATTTTTTGCGTTGTAAAGGCATTTTTTAAAAATATTTTTATTTTACTATCATGGTAAGCATTTTCTTCATATTCTTCATATGGAGTAGCTTGTCCTGATATGTTTTGAAACATTATTACCACCTCTTACTTTTTTAAATATAGGTATTATTTTAATATTAATCTTTTGAATTGTTTGTCATATTTAGTACTATATTTAAAAAAGTTTTTTATCTTTTTTGACATATATAATCTTTATATGACCTTTTCTTTTGTGGCAAATAATTTTATATGGATTATTTTATAATATTTTAGTGTTTTTTTCAATGTTTTGGTTAAATAAATTTATTTAAATTGTTAATGTTCAGAGACTTAAGTATTTAATTGATAATCATAAAAAAAATTGCCTTGAACTTATTTCTAAATTCAAAGCGTAATTTTTAATTATTTAATTAATTGTCTTTTAATTCTTTTATATTTTTTTGTTTTTTACATGCTATGCTACATGTTATTCTCTTATCATATTATTGTGTTAGAAATTATCTTACAGTTCAGTCTATTTTACTTTTTTAAAATAGATAGATGAATGTATATAAATATTTTGAACAGTCGCCATTCCCCAATGAAACTGTATAAAATGTTTGCACATTTTAACAGTTTCTATTGGTCCCCACTTATGGCTCCTCATCGTTCTTCAATATTTATATACATTTATCTATCTATTAAGTACTTATGGTCTGAACTTTAACGAAATTATTAAAAATATTTTAAATATAATTCTATTTAGAGAAAAACTTACAAATAGGCTCACTTAGAAAAGCGAGCCTATTTATAAGTTTTTTGTTTTATTTTTTTCTTTTATCAACAACAAACTTCTTTATTAAGAATATTCCTATTGCTAATAATACTGTTGATGTAATTCCTATTACATAATAGATGTATTGTGAGCCTGTTGGTGGTGTAATAATTACTTGACCATCTGGTGGATTATCTGGATCTACATTTCCTGCATCGTTATATGTTACATATTTGCTTGCTCCAGATGTATCATGTTCTTGTGGTTGAAGTTCTATATCTTGGTTTCCTGGAACTGCTCCATGGTCATATCTACCAACTTTATTATCTATTTCAACAATTTCTGTCATATTTGAGTAACTTAAATCATCGCTTGAACTTTCTGCTGATAGTACTTTCTTTAATTTTAATGTAGATGTTACTTGTTCTCCTGGTTTTAAGTTTGTTTTTGATAGTGGGTTGTCCTCAGTTGCTTGTAATATTGTTGTTTGTGTACTTAGGTCTATTAATTTTAAGTTGTTTGTTCCATCTGTATTGTTTACAAAGCTTGAGTTCTTAGCATTTTGTACAGAATCTTTTGTTACTACTTTCCATAATGGTTTGCCATCTAACATGTTATCTGCTTCTTCATAATTTAGGTTGTTTGCAACATAGTTTAATATTGTTTTTGCTCTTGTTGTTGTATCTATGTCGTTTTCACTATTATTTCTTATTGTTAGGTTGTATGTTATTTCTATTGTTGCTCCACTCATTATTTCTTCGTCCATAATAACATTTATTAATTCTTCTTTATCGTATTTATTAATATCACCTTTGTTAATCCATTGTAGATTTGATACTCCTGTTTGTGTGTCAAATAATACTTCTCCATCAGCTGTTGTTACTTTAATATTTGCCACATCTTGGTCTATTGTTAATTCAGATTTTGGTCTTTCTACAATTCCGAAGTCTACACCAACAATATTATGTTTGTATGCATTTTGATTTGAGTTCATATTTCCTGTGGTTGAAGTTTTTGCATACTCTACTTCAACTTCTATTTCAGGTGTGTATGCATAACGATATGTCCTTCTTTCAAGTTCATTTGCAAGTGTTCTATTTAGTTCTTGTGTTATATGTTCTGGTTGTGGATTTACGTATGCATTAAATACTTCTGCTTTATGATTTACTATTTCTGTTCCATATTCATTTTTTGAATAAGCAATTACTTGATTTTTTCTAAATTCATCATCTCTTGCATCTGATAGTTTGTCATCTACTGTATACCAGTAGTATCCATCTTGGTTATATTTATCTATTACTGTAGAGTCTGCAATTTGTACAGTTGATTCTTCTGCATTTTTATTGTTATAGTTTTGTGTATATTTGTCTATTAAAGTAGCATCTGTTTTATAATTTTGTGTTCCAAGCTCTACTCCTTGTTTTGTTCCATATGCTGTTGATTCATAATCTTGTCCATTATATGATGTATCATTTATTCCTTTATACCAAGTAGATGATGTGTTCATTGCTGTATCATCGTTTGAGCCGTATGTGTATCTAACTGTATAATCTCCTGGAAGGAATCCTGTAAAGCCATACCAACCATCTTTATTTGTTGTAGTAGTTGCTCTAACTATCATTTGTCCGTTTTTTATTTCAACTAATTCAACTATTACTCCTTGTATTCTTTTATCTTGGTCATCTATTTGTCCATTTCCTTCTCTTTCTTGTCCAGTATACACTTTAGTGTCTTTTCCAGTGTTATCTTCATATACTGTACCTTCTATTGTTCTTGATTCTAATAGTTTGTATATAAGTGCTGGTGCTCTACTTGTATCATCTTCATACATTGCTCTTATATTTGGATAATTTACTATGTTATCTTGTGTTAGTTTGTCAATGTTTGAAACATTTAAGTTACCTGGATTTGAGTCTATATCTATTAAACCTGGTGTAACTGCATCCGTTTTTGAGTTATATGTTTTGTATCCGTTAATTTCTGCTAAGTTCATTACTGTAAGTGTATTATTATTTAATAATTCTTTACTTAATAATGTTCCTGCATCATTTTCTGGTCCAAGTAATTGTAATACTACATAAACATATTGTTCTTCACCATTTGCTAATCTTGTTTCTGCATTTGGTCTTAAGTATATTGTGTTGTATGAGTTTTTAGTAGATTTATATTCTGAGTTTGGATACATTGATGTATCATATTTTGTTACATCACCTGTTTTGTTACCATTTATATCTCCTACATATGCTTCTACGAATTTATAGTTTGTATCATAGTAGTCTACAAGTTCTGTAACTGCTCCAATTGTAGAAGATTGATTTCTAATTGCTAATTTATATGTTATATAAATTTTTAATCTATCTTCATTAACTTGGTTACCATTTTGTTGTAAGTTTATATAGTTTTCATTAAGTTTATAACTTCCATTTACTTTTCCTGTTACATTTTGGTTATAGTTTGTACTTTGTCCATTTGCAATTTCTTCTGTTCTCATATCTAAGTCGTAAGTATCTGTTTCTATATCTCTTGTTTGATTTTGGTTAGTATAATTTTGAGAATCTTTATACATTCCTCTTAGTCCATTTAGATAATCTGTTTCACTTACACCTATACTAAATCCGTTTGTTCCTGCTTTTCTTGCATCATAGTTATATGTTTGTGATTTTCCATTTATTTGTACTTCTGCTTTTAATACGTCTTTATATAATGCCATATCAAATGTTTGTCTTGCTTTAATTCCTAAGTTTACATTTGTTTGGTTATACGTAGATGAATATATTGGTGAATAGCCTTTTCCAGCTACAACTTGTGCTGAATTATCAATAACAAATTCTGATTTTAATGAATATGTTTGTACTGTGTATGCATTAATTCTATTATCTGCTATAAATTGTACTTTGCTTCTAATATCTGGAACTGTTGCTTGATATTTATTTATTATAGCTTGATATGCTGCTTTTTCATCTCCATTGTTTACAATAACTTGTTGTGCTACTTCTTTAAATAACTCTATTATATCTTCTTGCAAGTATGTTCTGTTATAAATTTCCGCTCCTGTTATACAATCTGTTGTTTTATAGTTTGATGGATATGAGCCTATTTCTGCAAACTTGTTATTAAAGTTTTGTCTATTTCCTGTATGCCCTTGTGAATCTTCGGTCGCTTTAGATGTATTATCTCCTGTTGCATTGTATAAAACATTTGTATATATCATACCATTATATGTGAATTTTACATAGTAAGTTTTTTGAGCATCTAATCCTGTAAATTGATAATATCCATTTTCATCTGTTAACACTGGGTTTTGTAACTTTTCTCTTCCAATTATTGTGCTTGTAGTCATTCCACATGAAGTATCATAATAATCTATTGTTTGTCCTTCTATTTTATCGCATGTTTTAATATATTTTACTTCTTTTCCACACGTATTTCTATAAAATTCTATTGTTCCTACTGTTTTAAGATTTCCGTCTTCATCATATTCATTTTCTCTTTTTCCACATATTAAATTACTTGCCACATCATAACATGATGAATCATGTTGATGATAAACTGGTGTTTCAAAACATGTTCCTACTCCTCCAGATTCAGAACTTCCTATATGAATATGGTTTACAGCACTATAACATGCTCCATATATATTTTCATTACCTTGATGCACATGGTAAACTGGTGTTGTATAACATCCTCCATATGTATTACTATTTCCTATATGTTTATGTGTAGTATATCTTTCTAGTACAACCTTATTATTTGTACCAACTTCATATAGAGTAACTTCTATTCCAGCCAACCCTTCACCATTATCTAGTCTATTATTACCTTCATTAACTTTACCTTGGTCTTGGTCTAAGAAAACTCTACCACTTAAATTCATAGTGATGTCTACACCTGCTTCTTTATTGTTTTCAATGTCTGCTACCATATGTAGACTGGTTGTATCATAACTTAATTGTGCATCTTGAGCATAAGCTATTAATTTTTGAGCGTCAGTATTTATAATTTCTTTTACTAGTTTGAAATGATATTTTGATGTTGCACTTCCATGACATCTATAAATACCATCTCTACAAGTATGACAGTATATGTGTTTGCTACATGTATTACCTGATTTTTCCCTGTCCCAATGCCAAGATGAGATTTCTCCCTCATAAACATATAATGAGCCTGTAATACCTTTAAAATATTTGAAATCTACATCTAATGTAATTGATTTTGCATTACCTTTAAATGTTACATAGAATTCCTCATCATTTGCTGGATATTTATACTGTCTATCAAGTATTGAATTACCTCTTGAGTCTTCTATATCTACTAACTCTAGTGTACTTCCTGTATCACTTTTTACTCTTAAATCTGTTATTTCCCCAAAGTTAATTCTTGTACCATCTGATTTTACAAAATAGTTATCTAAGTATGATATTTTAAAAGGTCCTACAGTATATGTATCATCATTTCTATTAACTGCAACTTTTACATTGTTAATATTGGTACTATCTGTTGGATTAAATCCTCCTGCTGCTTGAACTGATTCATAAAATCTTCTATATTCTTCTGATTCATAATATAAATCTATTTCAAATTGGTCTTTAAGTTGGTCTTTAATATCACCTTCATTGATACTCATTAACCATAATATTCTTTGTGCTTTATCTATATCTCCTGCATGCATTAATGCATATAATACATCCTGATACTTTGTAACATCTAATGTTTTATTGTCATCTCCTTGTAATGTAAATTTAGTTTGGTACTTGTATCCTTCCCATGGTGGGTTTGGGTTTTCTCCACATGTAGGACAATACTCACTTTGTGTTGTTCCTGCATTATCTTCTTTGTGTGTTGAATTTTTTAAATGTGCACCTTTTTCAATACATAGTATCCAATAATCATCTACTTTCGTAGTAGCAACTTCTCCTTCTCCATCACTTTCCCAATAAAAAGTTTCTGGTGGTGCTGTTTCTGGTACTGCTGCATGAACTAATGTGGTTAATAATACTATTGATATAAATATTAGTATTGAAATTATATTTTTTTTCTTCATTCTTATTTTACCTCCTTTCCTTATTATATTTTTCTTAAAACTTTTTTATTTATTAGGTATATTCCTACTCCAAGTATTGCTATACTTACAAAAGTTATTATAATGTATACATATACTTCACCTGTTTTTATACCTATAATTGCATCTGCTGAACTTATATCATCTTCATTTTGTATTTTGTTTGCTGGTGTAGAGTCTATATCTGAAAGTCCTAAATCATTATAGCTTTCATAAATTTCTGCATTGTTATTAATTACTCCTGTACTTTCACCTGTCATTTTCTTAGTTAATAATAATGTTATTTCTTTAGTTTCTCCTGGATTAATTAATGTATTTGCTAAACTTGCATTGTATACATTTCCATTATCAGATGTATACCAATCTTGGTTTAGTTCTGATGAAAATTGCATACCACTTGGTAAGTAATCCACTATTTTCTTAGCATATCCTGCTACTCCACCTTCGTTTGTAACTCTAATTTTGTATTCAATTATAATTGTTGTTCCATTTATTGTTTTTTCATTTAAATCTAATTTTACAAAATCAGAATCTTTATAGTCATACACTTTTGAGCCATTTTTATCATTTACTGTAATTTTGCTAATTACTTTATCTAATTTTAAGTCAAATTTTGGATTTACAATTAAACCTATATTTATGTTGTATATATTTTCATTTAAGTCTATAGTATCAGATACTGCTCCATTTCTTATTTCACCATTTATGTTTAATTTCATTGTTATAGCATCTGAGTTTTCACTTTCATTTAAACCTTCTGCTTTATATGTTGTTACATCATATTGAGCTGCATCATATAAGAATACTACTATATATCTTCCTTTTGTTATTCCTTCAAATTTGTATACTCCATTTTCATCTGTTTTTACAATTCTTGAATTTCCATTTTCATCTTTAATTATTTGTCCATTATCTGCATTTATTAGCATAATATCTATATTGCTTAATGTTTGTTCAGTTTCATCTATTTTTCCATTTTTATTAGCATCTAACCATGCTTTACCTGAGATATTGTATTTCTTTTCTTCAATTGTTCCATCTGGTAAAATTACATCTTTGCTTGTTGGCTCTATTGTATGTTTAATTGAATTTAAACTTACAAAACTTGCCGCTTCACAAGATACTGCAATTTGGTTATCTATTTCTATTGGCTCTGTTCCATCTATTGTGTTGGCTTTAGCAGTAATTGTTATTTTTACTGTTTTTCCAGCTTCTAAGTTTAATGTTAATTTAGCAGTGTTATCTCCACTCTTAGCTTCAGTAGTTTTTCCATCTATTGTGTACTGCGTTTTTTCATAAGTAAGTGCTTCTGGAAGATTGTCTGTAACAATTATATTATTAGCTACTGATTTACCTATATTTTTAATTGTTACATAATATTCTATTGTATCTTCATCAGTCATTTTACCATCTGGTTTATTACTATTAACTGTGACCGTTAAACCTGCCACTAACAACTTATTAGATACTTCGTTTGTTGTAAATACTTCTTGTGTTTCATTGCATGTTACTTGTGCTGAATTTTTAATAATTTTTTCAGTTTCTGAACCATTTAAAGTATTTACTGTAACTTCTAGTACTACTCTTATTGTGTTTTCAGCATTTAATGTTCCAATATTATAAGTAACAGTTTTTGAATTTTCATCAAATGCTACTCCATCTGTAGTTTGCTCTGCTCCTAATATATAACTTGATTTATATGTAGTACCCTCTGGTATTGTATTTCTAACTACTACATTTGTTCTTTCATTTGCATTTACATTTTTTATTGTAGTAGTATATTTAATAGTTTGTCCTTCTGTTACTTTTCCTTCTTCTACATTAGGATATGTAGTCATTTGAATATCTAAATATCCTTCTACAACCTTATTTTTTATTCTATCTGTCTCAATTGCTTTTTCTAATCCATTTGCAGTAATTGTTCCATATACTTCTAAATATACATCTTCTGGTTTTCTATTTAAAATTTCTTCAATCTCTTCTTCTGTTAAATTTTCAAATTCTTCTTGAGTTAAATTTCCTAAATTTCCACTTTCAAATGGTGGTAAAGTTTTAACTTTTACACTATATTCAACATCTACACTTTCTCCTGCTTTTAGTGTTTCTATTGTTTTAGAGTATTCTTCCATATCATAGTTTTCTACATATTCGTCACTAAAATAATCATCACCTGGTACAAATTCTGTATAAACTGCTCCTTCTGGAATGTTTCCTTTTACAACTACATTTTGTACATCTGATTTTCCTACATTTTTTACTGTAATTGTATATGTTATTCTTGTTCCTTCTTTAACATCTGCATTGTTTTCTACATTTGCTTTTATTGAAGCTTCTAATTCTGGTCCATCTCCTGTTGTTAATCCAACTTTTGCAGCTTTTGCTGTTTCAGATGTTGTTCCATCTTGTGCTACATTGTCAAAGTATACTACATAGTTAGCATATGTTGATTGGTTGTGTGGTAAGTTTGCTGGTATATTTATGTTGTAATTAAATGTTAATGTGCTTCCTGTTGGCATTTCATAGTTGTTTAATACTATTAAATAAGATTTTACTGTTGCTAAATCTTGTACTGATGTTGTCCATCCATTATTTGCATTTGATAAATCTTTTGTAGCTGTACCATTAGCACTATAGTATATAGTATATTTAGATGCATCTAATCCAGTTGATGTTATGTTTGATGCAAGTGTTGCATCTAAGTTTGACCCTAATTCTTCTCCTGTTAATATGTCTGTGTTTCCTGAAAATGGTATTCTTCCTAATATACTTATATTTTTTGCTACATTATTATAATTGTTTATTACACTTATTGTAACATTTGCTACTTTTGCATCTGTTCTTGTTTCTAGTTTACCTACTTGTTCTTCTCCACTAATTGATGTTACTGTTTCATTTTTAGCATTATATCCTGTAATTTCGTTTGTTGTAACCATTCCAACAGGTGCTACTGCTTTTAATTGTGCTGAAACATATCCTTTTGCTACTGTTTGTCTTGCTGTTGTATTTTCTTGTGCTTCATATGTTGTTACATTTTCATTTGTAACATATACTTTCATTTGCCCATCTGTTGTTGGTGTTAATTTCTTTAATGAAATGTCTGTATTTATTACAAGGTTTGCACCTTTAGTTATTTCATCTTGGTTATATACTGTGTCTTCACCTTCAATTAGTACTTGAATTACTATATTTCCTGTTTCATTTACATATGTTTTATAATCTTTTATTTTTAGTTCATTATCAAATAGTAAATTAACATCTTTTATATTTAGTTCTGCTATATAATTTGGTAATACAATTTCTACAACTGGATTTTTGTATAAATCGCATGTAATATCGTTTGTTTTAAGTATTACTCTAAATTCTACATTTTCATTTTTTACTACTGTAGATAAGTTTTGATTACTAACTGATGCTTCTATTTTTGTAGATGGTGCTATTAATTTTATGTCTTTACTTGCTTGTGTTTCTTGTATTTTTAGACCTTCTTTTTCTATACTTGTTAATGTGCTTAAATTTAATTTTTCAAAACTTGCAACTTGATTTTTACTATAGTCTGTTTTTCCTGTTAGGCTTTTTGTATTTTTGATTTCTAATTTTCCTTCTGTAATAGGTTTGCTTGTTTCTATTTTTATTTGGTTTGCTTTTGCTTCGTATGTGTATACAAAGTTTCCGTTTTCATCTGCTTGTGTATCTTTATTAAATATTGCTAATTGTTGCCCATCTGTTCCAAGTATTTTTATGTATCCATCTGTTCCTAATAATTTTTCAAAATTTTCTTTGCTTACTGATGTAGTTTTATAGTATGCATAGTTTATATTTGATATTGTTGTTGGACTTACTTGTCCTTCGTTATTTACAAAATTATCTACATTTTTTTGTACTGTAATTTTATCTACTAAATCTGCATATGAAATTGTTAAGCCTATTTTTTCACTATATTCTATTTCTTTATCAGATTTTGTGTATAAATATCCTTTGCTTAGTTCTTCTTGTGACGAAATTTGGGTTGTTACAAAATCTCCTTTTACTTCTGTTTGTTCTATGTTTAATGTATTTGAATTTTTAACTTCTGTTTGTACGTTATTGTATGCTGATATTGTTAATTCTGATTTTTGTTCTGCTTTTATTTCTTGTAGTTTTTCTGCAAATATGTATGTAATTACATATTCATCTTTATTTGTTTTATTCCATGATACTTTATTTTGGTTTTCTTCGTTGTTTACTGTTATGTTTAACATTCCTGTTTCTTTATCGTATGTCCAATTATTTTCTCCAAATTGTTCTGCTGATTTATTGTTTGTTGCATATGTATTGTTTGCTGTTACTATTACTTCTTCTGGTTTTATTCCGTTTACTTCTGGAACTTTTACATTTATTTGTGTTTGTTTAATTGGTAGTGCATTATTTTCTAGTCCTGTTTGTAAAGTTGTTTGTAATATTGTTCCTACTTTTTCTCCAACTTGATAAGGTATAAATGTTTTTAGTGTTTGTTCTACTTCTGCTTTTACTTCTTTTGTCCATTCATTTCTTGTTAATATTGTTTTTTCGATTTTAATTGTATCTCCTTCGTTGCTTACATATGTACCTGTTAATTTTATATTATTTATTTTACTAAAATTCGACAAATCAAATAAATCATCTTTTAAACTTGTAATTGGTATTTCTAAAACAACTTGTGTTCCAGAATTTACTTGTTTTAATGCAATTGTATTATTTGTTGTATCTATGGCTTCAACAGTTTCTAATTCGTTTTGGTTGTTTGTAATTCTAAAGTTTGCTGTTTGTCCATCTTCTCCTGCTATTTCTATTTTGCCATTTTTTAGATAACCTTTTTTTACATTTATTGACAAGTGAATTTTAGTATCTGTATTATCTATATCTTGCTTTAATGTATGAGTTTTATTTCCATTTTCTGAAAGAAAATATGCATCAAACTCTACATTTTCATTGTTTGATACTGTTTTTTGGTTTTCTAAGTTATCTGATGTTGCATATGTTTTTCCTGCATATATTCCAAGCATTATGAAGTTTGTAAATGTTAAAATAACTGCTAATGCTGTTGCTAACACCTTACTTAATATTTTTTGATTCATCGCATATTCCTCCTAAAATTTTTATTTATTCCTGCCAACTTCTATTATACCCTTTTTTTAGCTATTTTTCAAGGCTTTATACTAAAAAAACAACATTTTATGTAAAACTTTTTTCTTGCCGACATAATTATATAAATATATATATTATTTTACTATTTTCTACACTTTTTTTAAATACTTTTTATTTTATGAAATTCTATTTTGTTTACTACTATTACTAGGGATATTACATATTTGGCATGTTTATTTGTGTTTATTAATTTTATATTAAGTTTATATTACAAAACTTTATTGTTTTTTAACTTTTTCTTCGGATATAAGTTTTATAAAGTTTGTAACATTTCATATGGGTAATGAATATATTAGAATGTAGAGTTATATTTATATAATTTTTTAGTGAGTTATATATTTTTTTCGTATTGCATAACATATGGTTTTTAAATATATATTTATAGAGATAGGAGGTTTAATATGGATTCAGATTTTATGAATAATTTAAATAATATTATGAATAATGGAAATATTCCTGATGATATTAAAAACTTAATAAATAACTTTAAAAATAACAATTCCTCCAACGCAAATGATTGTAATAATTCTTCAAATAATTCTAACTATGGGAATAATAATTACAACAACAATAGCAGTAATAATAACAATAATAAGAATTCTAGCACTAATGGTAACAACAGTAATGACAATAATAATAATAATAATAATAATAATAATAATAACAGCAATGACTCTAGTAACAATATAAATCCAGATATGATTAAAAACATTATGAATATGTTTAATAATTCTAACAGCAATAGTCAAACTGCTGACACTTCTAACAATTCACCTAATATAGATATTAATATGTTGTTAAAAATGAAATCTATAATGGATAAGATGAATAATAATAAAAATGATCCTCGTTCTAATTTGTTGCTTTCTTTAAAACCATATTTAAAGGAAAGTAGAAAAAACAAAGTGGAACAGTATATTCAATTATTTAATATGAGTAAAATAATTGAAGCATTTAACCAAAATGGTGGTGAAAATTCTAAATGATGTTTCATTTTCCTAATTTTGGCATGCCTTATTATAACAGATACTCAAGATATGGATATCGCTTACCACCATATACATATCATGGCTTAACAAATAAAAATTTTGAAAACAATAGTAAAAAAACAAGTAATTTGAATAAAAATTCTTATAGTTCTAAAAATAATATTCATCACCAAAACTTAAATTCACATTTAAATCCAAATTCACATTCAAATTCGCATGATAAAAATAACATTTCTAGCACTAGTTCTTCTAATGATAATACATCTTCTTCTATAGAACAAGACGCTCCAATGTTTCAACTTTTTGGAATTAACTTATATTTTGATGATATTCTACTTATTTGTTTGATTTTCTTTTTGTATCAAGAAGGCGTTAAGGATGAAAGCTTGTTTATTGCTTTAATTTTATTGCTATTAAGTTAAAATAGAGCTTTTGCAAAAAAGTTATTTACTGTTACTTTTTTACAAAGCTCTATTTTTTACTCGATAATTATAGCATTTTCTTTTACATATGCATATGTTTTTCTTGTTTCTTCTTCCTCTTTTTCTATTTCTTTTACTATATTAGCTATTCGTATTTGTGGTGATTCTATTTGTGCTGCAGCTATCATAGCTTCTACATTTCCTTTCGCTCCTGCATGTGCTACTCCTCTTAATATTCCTAATACTACTATATTTTCTCCAGCAACTACTTCTGCACCTGCATTTACATCACCTAATACTACTACACTTCCTTCATATTCTAATTTCATTCCTGAACGTAATGAGCCTCTATGGAACTTAGTTTCTGAAGATTTTATTTCTTCGGCAAATACTTTTTTTATTCCATGTAATCCTAGTACTTTTGGACTATCAAATTCTATTTTTACATCTATATCCTTTTGTATAATTTCTTTTATTCTATCTATTTCTTTATTTTTTAAAACTTTTCCTGTTACAAATATTGGTGTTTTTTCATTTTTATATAGCTTTTTTAATTCTGGAATTTTTTCTTTTAAACATTCTTCTATTTCTTTAAATGTTGCTTTTTCGCTTACTTTTAATGTTATTTCTTCTTTCCCTAAAACAATATTTACACAATTTTTCATTCTACATCCTTCTTTCCTAGGAATACATATTTTTTAGTTTTTACATATTCCTAATAAAATCTTTTAATTTTGAACTTCTGTATATGGTAATGCTGTAACATTTTCCACAACTTGGTTTTGATTCATTCCAAAATATTGAGCCATTACATCACGTGCAGCTTCTGCTGTGTAACCTCCGTGAGCCTCCACCTTCAACCATTACAACTACTGCAATTTCTGGATTGTCAAATGGTGCAAATCCTAAAAACCATGCATGTGTTACTTTTTCGCCATTTTCATCTTCTATTTGAGTTTGTGCTGATCCAGTTTTTCCTCCTACTTCTATTGTAAAGTTTTTAAATGTTGAATATGCTGTTCCTCCAGATTCACTTGTAACAGAACGCATTCCTTCTAATACTGCATCTAGATTTTCTTGTTTAATATTTAAGTCTTCAATTTTTGTTTTTTCTATTCCAAATTCTTCATTGAAGTATGCTTCATATTCTTCTCTTGGAACTTCTGTGCCATCTATGTTTTTTATTGCTTTAATTATTGTAGGGTTTACTGTTTTTCCTCCATTAGCTAACATACTTGCATATTTTACCATTTGAAGTGGAGTAAACATATTATCTAACTGTCCAATTGCTGCTGATAATGTATTTCCTGGTAACCAAACGTTTCCTTGTGTTCTTTCATTTAGTGTACCTTTTTCTTCTCCTGTTAGTTCTATTCCTGTTTTTGTTCCTAACCCAAAATATTTTGTATATTTTGCTAGTGTATCTATTCCTATCCTATTTCCTACTTCGTAGAAGAAATAGTTACATGAATGTTGTATTGCATGTGTTACATTTAAGTACCCATGTCCAGAACGTTTCCAACAATATTTAGGATAATCGCTATAAAGTGAATATTTTCCTACGTCATTTATTTTTGTAGTTGTTGTAATTGCTCCTGTTTCTAATCCTGCAATTGCTGTAACCATTTTAAATATTGAGCCTGGTGGGTATATTTCTTGTGTGGCTCTATTTCTTAATGCTTTTGTTGTTTTACTATTATATTGGTTATATGTTTCAGGATCTATTCCAAATATGAATTTTGATGGGTCAAAATCTGGATAACTTGCCATTGCAAGAACTTCTCCTGTTTTTACATTCATTACAACCATTGCTCCACCTGTAGCATTGTATGCTGTGCCGAATTCTCCGTTTCTAATTTTTTCGATGTTCTTTTGTAAAGCTGTTTGTGTTGCTGCTTGTAAGTTAGCATCTATTGTTAATACTACATCCGCTCCTTGTACTGCTGCAGTTTGTACATATTCGTCTGTTATAGTTCCATCTACAGCCATATCAATTTGTTTTACTCCGTCTGTTCCTTTTAAATATTTTTCTGCTATTCTTTCTATTCCTGATTGACCATAATAATCATTCATTGTGTATCCATTATCTTTTTCTTCTTTGTATTCATCTTCTGTAATTTTTGAAGTATGACCAACAACATGTGCTGCTAATATTCCTTTTGGATATGACCTAACTGGTATTTCTACTATGTTAATTCCTGGGAATAAATCATTTTGTTCATTAAATATATGCACACTTTCTACACTAATATTTTGTGCAATTGTTACTGATTTTGTAGAACTGTATCCTTCTAATGATATTTGATATCTCATTGCCATAATTTTTATTGCTTCTTCTACATTTTCATTTTCTATTTCATATTTTTCTTTATATTTATAGAATGTTTCTTCTGCAGTTAGGTTTTCATCTATTTTATTTGATTTTTTCCATTTTATTTCTTTTTCTTTGTCTGTATATGTAAATACAAATGGATTTACTGTAATTGGAAAATCGTTTATGTATTTACTATTATTTTGTTCTAAAACGTTTGCTACTCTAAGTAATGTGTCATTTAATGTTTTGTTATCTATTTTGCTTTTATATATTTCTAAATTGTAGCTTGTTGTTGTTCCAACTAAAATTGTACCACTACTATCTGTTATATTTCCTCTTGCTGCTTTTAATGTACTTTCTCTTGTTAATCTTGTATTTGAGGTTTCTCTATATTCTTGTCCATTAACAATTTGAAGGTTGAAAAGTTGAATTATTAGAACAATTCCAATTAAATATACAAATGTGGTTACAATATTATATCTTAATTTTATATTTGCTTGTTTATTTGATATTTTCAAACTTTCCCTCCTTTTAATTTTTATTAGTTTTTTCTAGAAATACCTTGTTAATATTTTGCTTCCTCTGAATGATTCTTCTATATAATATCCTACTTTTTGAAGTAGTGGATATAGAATTATTGTTAATATTACGTTATATAATATTTCTATACAAAGAATTTTTATAAATGGGATTATTTCTACATTTATGGATACTATTATGGCATTTAGTATGTAACTTCCTATTTCAAAAGTTGCTGTTGCTACTATTGTCATTAATATTATTGTTATTCTGCTATCTTTTGAAAAGTTTTTGTCTAGAATTCCTCCCATTGCTCCTATTGCTCCTAACATTATTCCTGATATTCCTATTTTTTTACTTGTGAAAAAGTCTAGACATATTCCTAAAAATATGCCCATAGGTATGCCTACTCTTTTTCCTGCAAATAGACCTAAAAATAGAATTAATATGACATATAAGTTTGGTTGTATTCCTGATATATTAAACCAATTAAAGAAGTTTACTTGTAAAAAGTATAATACTATAAATACTAATATTATTGCTAAAATTATTAATGTATTTTTCATGTTTCCTCCTTTAATTTGTTTAATATTTTTATTATATAGTTTTTACTCAGTAATTACTAATACTGTTTCTACTTTATCAAAATCTACTGCTGGCTCTATTATAGCACTTCTATCTACTATATTGCTTGAGTTTTGTATCGTTTTAACAGTTCCAATTTTTATTCCTTTTGGATAAATACCTCCCATTCCAGATGTTTCTAAAATGTCTCCTTGTATTAAATTGGCATTTGTTGGAATGTATGTTGCTTTTAACATTCCACTTTCTTCAAGTGTTCCTTTACATATTAAGTTGTCCCTAGATGTTGATAGTGTTGCACTTACTGTGCTTGCTGTATCTATTATGGTTTGTACTTTTGCAGTAGTGTCTGTGGTTGAAATTATATATCCTACTAGCCCTTTTTCTGATATTACTGTCATATTGTTTTCTATCCCATCATTTTTTCCTACATTTATTACAAATACGTTGCTATAATTGCTTATATCTTTACTAATAATGTAGGCTGCTTTTGTTTTATAGTTTCCATATTGCTCTGATAAATCTAAGTATTCTTTTAGTGTTGTATTTTCTGCTTTTACAATTTCTAGTTCTCTTAAATTGGCTTCTAGTTCACTATTTCTTTGCTTTAATTCCTCATTTTCTTGTTGTAATTTACTAATATCGGCAAAGAATGTATTATTACCTGTTATTTTATTTTTTAAATAGGTTATTCCATTTTGTATTGGCATTACTACTGTAGAAATTACATTTTCAATGTGTGATAAATTTTCTACATTCATATTAGATATAAATACTAATATTACTAATATTAGTATAGTTATTATTATACCTACTAAGCCTGTCTTTTTTTTATACATTTTTGCCTCCTGTCTTTAAAAATATTTAATTTCTTATTGACTTTTTATAGCTGGTCTTTTTTAATTAATTATCTTCTTCTACGTGCATTTATTAATACTGATTTTAGTCTGTCTAGATCTTCTAAGGTTTTTCCTGTTCCTTTTACTACACAATCTAATGGATCTTGTGCAATGTACACAGGCATTCCTGTTTTTTGACTTAATAATTTGTCTAAATTCTTTATTAATGCTCCTCCACCTGCAAGTACTATTCCCTTTTCCATGATGTCTGATGCTAGTTCTGGTGGTGTTTTTTCTAATGTTGTTTTTACAATTTCTACAATTTCATTTATTGATTCTTGCATTGCTGTTTGTATTTGAGTAGATGTAACTGTTACATTTTTTGGTAATCCTGTTGTTAAATCTCTTCCTCTTATTTCTTTTGACATTTCAGTCATGAGTGGTAGTGCACATCCTATTTCTATTTTTATTTCTTCTGCTGTTGTTTCTCCTATTGCTAAATTCATTTCTTTTTTTATATAGTTTACTATGTCTTCATCTAACTCGTCTCCTGCTACTCTTAAAGAATAACTAACTACAATTCCTCCTAATGATACTACTGCAACTTCTGTTGTTCCTCCTCCTATATCTACAACGATGCTTCCACTTGGCTCTGATACGTCTAAGTTTGAGCCTATTGCTGCTGCCATTGGCTCTTCTATTAAGTATACTTCTCTTGCTCCTGCTTGCATTACAGCTTCTTCTACTGCTCTTTCTTCAACTTCTGTAATTCCTGATGGTACGCCTACTACTACCCTAGGTTTCCCAACATTGTATTTTCTGCATACTTTTGAAATAATGTTTTTTAACATTAGTTGTGTTGCTGTAAAATCTGCAATTACACCGTCTTTTAATGGTCTTATTGCTTTTATTTGGTCTGGTGTTCTTCCTAACATATCTTTTGCTTCATTTCCTGTTGCTAGTATGTTTCCTGTTTTTCTATCTATTGCAACAACAGATGGCTCTTTTAATATTATCCCTTTTCCTTTTAAAGTAACTAACATATTTGCAGTTCCTAAATCTATTCCAATATCTTTACCGCCAATTCCAAAAAGTTTCATTTCATTTCCTTCCTTTCAATAGGGATTTAGTTTATTTTTTTATTTCCCTTTTTCTTTTTTCAAATATACTTCTAAACTCATTATTACCTATTATAACATGATCTAATAGGGTTATTCCCATAACATCTGCACTTTCATAAATTCTATCTGTTACCCTATAATCTTCTTTACTTGGGGTTGTATCTCCACTTGGATGATTATGCAGAAGTATTATCTTTTGTGCTCCCATTTTTACTGGCTCTTCTAATATTATTTTGGGTTCTATTGCTGCAAAGTTTCCTCCGCCTAAAGCAATATCTACGATTTTAAGTAATATGTTTTTTGAATTTAATATTAATAGCTTTACGATTTCTCTTTTTTCAAACTTTAACTCATCCATAAATAAGTTTGCTACATCTTTTGTATTTTTAATCACTATTTTTAATGAATTAACTGGTTTAGACATTCTTTTTGCTAGTTCACAAGTTGCTATAATTTGTATTGCTTTTACTTTTCCAATTCCTTTTATTTGTGTTAGTTCTTCTATTGATAATTCTTGCAAAAAACTTAAGTCTTTTTCTTTACTAATTCCTTTTAGTTTTAATATCTTTTGTGCAAGTCCTACTGACGTGTCTTCTTTTGTTCCGCATTTTATTATTATTGCTAATAGTTCTGAGTTAGAAAGAGATGCTGAGCCATACATTTCCATTTTTTCGTATGGTCTTTCTGATTCTGGAAGTTCTTTCATTTTTATTGACATATTATTTTCCTTTCTTTACCCCCAGATTTTCCCTTTTTAATTTTTGTTTAATTACACTTTTCTGTATATGAATATTGATATTGCCATTCCTATTATGCTTGCTATGTTTATTTTTAGTTGTAGTCCAAATGTTAGTTTTATAATGTTTAAATCTAATGTAATTGGATTAGCTAGTCCAAATTCTTGCCCATAAGATAACCACCATAAAAAATCTACTTTAGATGCTAATTCCCCTAATAATCCTCCTATTACAAGTCCTGATAATATAAATACAATTAAAATCCATATATTTTTATCTCTTGTAGCCATTTTTTCCTCCTTTTAATGCATTGTTTTTTTCTATTTTCTTTTGTCCCTTTTTTTCTTATAGTATTATATATGCATATAGTT
Organism: uncultured Clostridia bacterium; assembly: GCA_944390975.1. GTDB lineage: Bacteria > Bacillota > Clostridia > TANB77 > CAG-508 > RGIG8482. Next base: position 55,931 of record CALXRX010000008.1, read on the forward strand.
TTTTTTTCAAGTAATCTACTGGTAATTTTTTTATTTTTTTATCGGTTTTTTATTTTATTTTTAATAAGTTTATGTTATTATTTTAGTACACTTTTATTTGCTTTATAATATAATGTATTACTGGTAATTTTTTATGCTTTTTTGTAAGTTACCAAAAATTGTTCATTTAAAATTGCATCTTGTAGTAGTATAATTAAATTATAGTAATCTTTGGAGGTAAATGTATAAATGAAGTTAGAAAAACTAAATGATGATAAGATTAGAATTACGCTGAATTTGGATGATTTAAAGGAAAATGATATTGATTTCCATACTTTTATGTCTAATTCTATTGAATCTCAAGAGTTGTTTTTAGATATGCTTGATAAGGCAGAAAAAGAACTTGGTTTTGTTACCGATGATTATAAAGTTATGATTGAAGCTTTGGCTATGACTAATGGTAATTTTGTTCTTACTGTTACAAGACTTGAGCCTGATAAAAATAATAAAGCTACATATAACAAGAAAAAGGTGACTATTAAAAGAAAATCATCTCCTATTAATGCTAGAAAAGCTATATATTGTTTTAATTCTTTTGATGAATTCTGTAGTTATTGTAATTTTTTAAATAGTAATATGCTAAAAAATATGAATGCTTTTGCTGATAGTATTACTTTATTTGAATATAAGGAAAAATATTACTTAGTATTTACAAATATAGTTGTTAATAATTCATTATTAAAACTATTTTGTTCATCTATTACTGAGTTTGCAAGTTTTGTAAGTGATGCTGATTTGTTTGAAAGTAAATTATTGGAATACGGAAATGTGATTATGAAAGATTCTGCAATTGATGATTGTTTAAAGTATTTTTGTGCTAAATAAACTAACCGACCTATTATATTAGGTCGGTTAGTTTATTTATTATATTTTAATACAAATAATTTTGTGGATTTTGTGCTACTCCATTTACTCTTATTTCTAAATGTAAATGATTTCCAAAAGAACGTCCTGTATTTCCCACAGCTGCTATTATATCCCCTTGTGATACTTTTTGTCCAACTTTTACATATAAAGCACTACAATGGCCATAAGCTGTTTCAACACCATTTCCATGTGATATTACAATATAGTTTCCATATCCACCATTATATCCTGTACTTGATGTTATTACTGTTCCTGATGCTGCTGCTTTTATTTTTGTTCCTTTTGCAGCTCCTATATCTATTCCTTTATGTGTACTTCCCCATCTTCCTCCAAATCTTGAGGTAACTGTTCCTGATATTGGTTTTATTAAACTGATTCCTAATGGAATTTTTTTACTTGAACTATTTACACTTGAAGCGTATTTTACTGCTGACTTTGTTTGTAATGGTACTAGTTCTACTTTTTCATATAACTTCGAAATAACTTCTTCTTTTGTTACTAATTGTTTTTCTTCAGCTTCATATTTTTCAAGTATTGTAAGTTCATCTTTATTTTTACTATTTTTTTCTTTTAATTCGTTTATGCAACTTTCTGCTTCTTCAAATGTTGCAACATATACTTTTTCTTCACCTGCATCCAAAATTGCATAATATTTATAATATGGTGTTCCAGCTTCTTTTACTATATTATATATTTCATCATCATTTGTTTGAATATCTTTCTTTAATAGGCATAAACTATATTCTGGTAAAGTGTCTAGCTGAACAAATGCCATGTTGCCACCATCGCCGTTTTCAATGTAATCATTTATTTTTTGTTGTAAGTTGCTTTTGTCATTAGTGTATCCTATAAATTCTCCATTAAAAGAAACGCTATATGTAGGTTTATATATAAATGCTACTGCTCCAATTATTAACAAAAGTGCTATTACACATACGGAAATAAACTTTATAGACGTTCTAATATGTATTAGTATCTTTTTCATATCTTTTTTATTTAATACTCTCCTTATTTTTAATTATGATGTTATTTTATATTAACTATTTTTTTTTCACAATAAGTACATAAGGTTGTATTTGGGATTTAATCTCAATTATTTTAATATATCTCTTTTTTTCTTTTGTTATCTTCCTATCTTGCATTTTGTAATATTTTTGTAATATACACATCTAATATTATATTACAATATTAGATTATTTTAGATGTACACCACCAAGTATACTTTCCCGAACTTCCACTACCATTAATTGAATATGTAAAAGCTGTTCCTGCTGTTGCATATTTAAAGTATATTGAAAATCTTTTTCCAGATGCAGTTCCATTTGCTGGACTATGCAATTCTTTTTTAGTTGTCCCTCCACTACAACTTGTAGTTATAGAATAGTTAGCTGAACAATCATATATGATAACAACAAGATATAAACCATTACTTGGAGCTGTTCCGCATGCTCTTGATGTTCCTAATTGTGTATTAACATCATATTCTGCTCCAATTATACTAGCATTTGAAAAATCTAATAAAGAAGGGTTAGAATATATTGCTGATAATCCAGCATTGTATCCATTAGTATAACTTGGTCTTGAGTCTAATGTTCCTCCACTGTAATACCCTGCTGGTACTGTATATGTTGTATTGCTTCCTGACCAATTTAAATTTCCTATATTTGCCATTGTTCCCGTTATTTTATTTCCATTTACCCATGCTGTATATCCACTTAATATTTGCCCTGCTCCTGCTGTTGCTGATGTTTGGCTTGAAAGTGAATTTGCTGTTACTTTTCCACTTCCATTATGGTATCCTGCTGGTATTGTGTAACTTCCTCCTGCATTTAATGTTTGATTTATTGCTCCTCTGTTTGCCATTGTTCCTGTTAGTCCTACACTACTTGAGTTTGAAAATGTTTTTCCACTTAATACATCTGCTACTGTTGCATTTCCTGTTGCTTGCTTTTTCTGTAGTTCTGCTATTTGAGTATTTAAATCATTTATTGTGTTTTGTTGTTGTTCTATCGTTTTATTTAAGCTATCTACTTGCTGTGTTAAGTTATCTACTTGTTCTTGTAATATTGCACTATTTCCTTGTTCTTGTTCTATTTGATTATTTAAATCTTCTATTGTTCCTTCTAGTTCTGTTTTGGTATTGTTTAGGTCTTCTACTGTTTTTTCTAGTTCTTCTACTTTTTGTTGTAGTTCTGCTAGTTCTTCATCTGTTGCTGCATCTCCTCCTGTTGTTCCTCCACCTTGATTATATATTTCATCTATCTTTATTTCATATCCTTCATCTGTTTTTATTGTGTTTCCATCTTCTTGTAGTTCTCCATAATTTCCTGCTATTTCTTCTAATTCTTCTTTTGTTAGCCCTGTTCCTCCTTTTTCTAGTTCTTTATCTAATATTGCTAGTTGCATATCTTCTTTTATTGCTGCTATTTTCTGGGCTTCTTTTGCATTTACTGCTTGGGTTATTATTCCTTTATCTCCTAGAGTTAGACTTAATGTTACTCCTGCTAGTATTAATAGTATTATTATTGTGATTACTAGCGAGATTAGTGTTATTCCTTTTACTTGTTTTACTAGCTTTTTTCTTACTTCTTTTAAGTTACTATTTCTCAATTTTTTCCTCATCAGTTCCTCCTATTTTTTCTATTTACTTTTTTCTTTTTCTCAATCTAAAATATATATTTTGAATTTTTTAAAAAACTGCGTAAGCGACCAAACGAATTTCGTTAGAAACGTGTGCGATTTGGAGCAAGCTACATATTTTTCTTTTGAAGCAAAAAAATGACGAAGTTTATTTTTCGTCATTTTATCTTTCTATTATTCTATTTTCAATACTTTTGGGCTTTTTTAGTTATCACTTTTTTACATAAAATTTTCTATTCTTCAAATATAATAACTAGCTTTTCCGCATTTATATCTTATAAAAGCTTTCTTTTTTTGGTTATCACCTATATACATTAAAATGAAATACTTCTTGCTACCATTGCTGGTTGTTTTCCGTACGCAGATGCAGTAATTACTCCTCCTGAATTTCCTGTATATTTATAGATTTGTAATCTAACTGCTGAAGGATATGAAGAACCAGTAACACCATAATAATTTTCAGATACTAATGAAAGTGTTGCTGTTCCACTAGTTTTTGAAACTGATAATGTAGGATTTCCTGAAGCATTATTATTGTTTGCAGATGCAGATACAACTAAAATTCCATTACTACCACTTAAATTTAAAGTTAATGATATAGTTGTAGTACTACTTGCCATATTTTGATTACTATTTCCACTAGCTAAATTCGGATTTGCTTTTCCAGCAGCTACACCTGCATTGTAACCATTGTTATATCCTGTCTTATAATTTGTTGAATTTGTATTTGCTCTATTATCTGCTGCTGTTACTCCTGCATTATATCCATTAGTATAACTTGGTCTTGAGTCTAATGTTCCTCCACTATAATATCCTGCTGGTACTGTATATGTTGTATTGCTTCCTGACCAATTTAAATTTCCTCTATTTGGCATACTTCCTGTTACCTTACTTCCATTTACCCATGCTGTATATCCACTTAGTATTTGCCCTGCTCCTGCATTTGCTGAAGTTTGGCTTGCAAGTGTATTTGCTGTTACTTTTCCACTTCCATTATGGTATCCTGCTGGTATTGTGTAACTTCCTCCTGCATTTAAACTTTGGCTTACTGCTCCTCTGTTTGGCATTGTTCCTGTTAGTCCTACACTACTTGAGTTTGAAAATGTCTTTCCCTCTAATACATCTGCTACTGTTGCATTTCCTGTTGATTGTTTATCTTTTAGGTCTGCTATCTGTGTGTTTAAATCATTTATTGTGTTTTGTTGTTGTTCTATTGTTTTATTTAAATTGTCTACTTGTTGTGTTAGATTGTTTACTTGTTCTTGTAATGCTGCACTATTTCCTTGTTCTTGTTCTATTTGGTTATTTAAATCTTCTATTGTTCCTTCTAATTCTGTTTTGGTATTGTTTAAGTCTTCTACTGTTTTTTCTAGTTCTTCTACTTTTTGTTGTAATTCTGCTAGTTCTTCATCTGTTGCTGCATCTCCTCCTGATATTCCTCCACCTTGATTATATATTTCATCTATTTTTATTTCATACCCTTCATCTGTTTTTATTGTGTTTCCATCTTCTTGTAATTCTCCATAGTTTCCTGCTATTTCTTCTAATTCTTCCTGTGTTAGCCCTGTTCCTCCTTTTTCTAGTTCTTTATCTAATATTGCTAGTTGCATATCTTCTTTAATTGCTGCTATTTCCTGGGCTTCTTTTGCTTTTTGTGCTTGAGTTATTATTCCTCTATCTCCTAGAGTTAAACTTAATGTTACTCCTGCTAGTATTAGCAATATTATTATTGTTATTACTAGCGAAATTAAGGTTATTCCTTTTTCTTGTTTTATTATATTCTTGCTCATTTTCCTTATTACCTTTATTTCATTTTTTCTTATTTTCTTTTTCATACGTTCCTCCAACTTATTTTTTATTTTTTATTTTTATTATTCTCTTTTTTATATTATTTATGTACTTTATTTCAATTGTTTTTTATAGTTCATTATAAATAATTCTTTTTTATTTTAAGATTCTTGTATACCTTACGTCGATATTTTATAATTACTTATATTACTTGTCAAGCCTTTCTATTTTTTTCTTAATTATTTTCCACAAAAAAAGATATATATTTACTTTTTTAATATATATCTTTTTTCTATGTTATTTAATTTTAAATTCTATTTGCATATATTGTTTAACTTTGTTGCATCTTTGAAACCTTGTTTATAGTATTTCTTATTATAATAAGCCATTGTGATATTATAATCCATTATTAAATTTTCAATATTTGATGTTAGTTGTTTCTTTATTAGATTATATTGAGTTGGTATAGCAGATATTAATTTATCAATTTCTTCTTTTTTTATGTGTTTTACTTTATCTTTTAGTATATCAAAATCTTGTTGGATGCTTTCCAAACTTTTTTCTTCTCTATACTCAAAAACTCTATCTATTAAATCATATTCATTTTCCATACTATCACCTAATAATAGTATTAGTAGATTCTATATTTTTTATACATTTTTATTCTAACTTACATAGTATATTGTAAATTTGAATGTATGTGATCCCGGTCCTGAACTTGTATATAAAGGTATTTTACATTGAGTATTTGTTACTGTTGCTCCTGTACGTAGACGGAAACCTGTGCCTGATTGTGCAGTAATAGTTTTGTTCATTTCTTTAGACCAGTATGACCATACATTTCCATTTGTTGTATCATCTAGACGTATAGCCATTATTGTTCCTGAAATATTATAGCTTGCTTGTACATATTGACGATTTTCAGCTTTACCTGATTCATCTGTAAAGCTAGCTGTTCCTGCTACTCCTGAAACAGATACAGTTGTAGTTTTAAAACTTAGTGCTGTACTATGTCCTGCACTATATCCTGCATTATAACCATTGTTATATCCTGTTTTATAATTTGTTGAATTTGCATTTGCTCTATTATCTGCTGCTGTTACTCCTGCATTATATCCATTAGTATAACTTGGTCTTGAGTCTAATGTTCCTCCGCTATAGTACCCTGCTGGCACTGAATATGTTGTATTGCTTCCTGACCAATTTAAATTTCCTCTATTTGCCATTGTTCCTGTTATTTTATTTCCATTTACCCATGCTGTATATCCACTTAATATGTGCCCTGCTCCTGCATTTGCTGATGTTTGGCTTGCTAGTGAATTTACTGTTACTTTTCCACTTCCATTATGATATCCTGCTGGTATTGTATAACTTCCTCCTGCATTTAATGTTTGATTTATTGCTCCTCTGTTTGTCATTGTTCCTGTTAGTCCTACTCCACTTGAGTTTGAAAATGTTTTTCCACTTAATACATCTGATGCTACTGCTGTTCCTGTTGCTTGCTTTTTCTGTAGTTCTGCTATTTGTGTGTTTAGGCTATTTATTGTGCTTTCTAATTGCTCTTTTGTTTTATTTAAACTGTCTACTTGTCCTGTTAGGCTATCTACTTGTTGTTGTAATTTTGCACTATTTTCTTTTTCTTGTTCTATTTGTTTGTTTAAGTCTGCTATTGTTGCTTCTAATTCTGCTTTTGTATTTGTTAAATCTTCTATTGTGTTTTCTTGTTCTTCTATTGTTTTGTTTAAATTGTCTACTTGCTGTGTTAAGTTATCTACTTGTTCTTGTAATACTGCACTATTTCCTTTTTCTTGTTCTATTTGATTATTTAAGTCTTCTATTGTTCCTTCTAGTTCTGTTTTGGTATTGTTTAGGTCTTCTACTGTTTTTTCTAGTTCTTCTACTTTTTGTTGTAAATTTGCTATTTCTTCATCTGTTGCTGCATCTCCTCCTGTTATTCCTCCTCCTTGATTATATATTTCATCTATCTTTATTTCATATCCTTCATCTGTTTTTATTGTATTTCCATCTTCTTGTAGTTCTCCATAATTTCCTGCTATTTCTTCTAATTCTTCTTTTGTTAGCCCTGTTCCTCCTTTTTCTAGTTCTTTATCTAATATTGCTAGTTGCATATCTTCTTTTATTGCTGCTATTTCCTGAGCCTTTTTTGCATTTACTGCTTGAGTTATTATTCCTCTATCTCCAAGGGTTAGACTTAATGTTACTCCTGCAAGTATAAGTAGTATTATTATTGTTATTACTAGCGAAATTAAAGTTATTCCTTTTTCTTGTTTTACTAAATTCTTGCTCATTTTCCCTATTACCTTTATTTTATTTTTTCTTATTTTCTTTCTCATATGTTCCTCCAACTTATTTTTATTATTCTCTATTTTTATATTAATTATGTAATTTATTATAGTTAAAGTTAATTATCTATAATTCTTTTTTATTTTAAGATTCTTATCTACCTTACGTCGATATTTTATAATTGCTTATATTATTTATTAAGTCTTTCTATTTTTTCTTAATAATTCTTCATACATACAAAAAATGACGAAGTTCATTTTTCGTCATTTTATATTTCTATTATCTTATTTTCAATACTTTTAGCTTCTTTTGATTATCATCTTTTTACATAAAATAATATTTATTCATTAATAGTTTTTTCCTTTTAGTCCTCATTATTAAATTTATCTAAAATAAGATAAACAAAAATTAGAACTAAATATTTTTATATATTTATGCATTCTTAAATTTTTAATGTAATATAAAATTTATTATGTCATAGCAAACACATCTGCCCCATACATAGCAACAGATTTTCTAGATGAACTGTTTACTGTAAAAGTAACTCTCCAATAAGCTGCTCTAATTGGGGTATTAACATATATTCTATAAGCAGAACTGTTGTTATTAGTACCTGTATATTTTGTAGTTTGTGCAGTTGTCCAACTACTTCCATTAGTAGAATACTGAATTGTAATATCTTGTGGTCCATATCCGTATTGACTTGGCTCCCAAACTATAACTTTATATAAAATTATTCCTGATGCATAGTAAAATTGCCAATAAGGGTTTGCTCCACCACTATTCTGCCATGTCTGTGTACTTTCTTTTACTGCATTTAGATATGTTTTTACATCAGTTCCTTTACTATCACAATTATGTGTTACTGATACCCCTGTAGATCCCCAATTTATTATACTATTTCCTCTTGCAGCTACACCTGCATTGTAACCATTGTTATATCCTGTTTTATAATTTGTTGAATTTGCATTTGCTCTATTGTCAGCTGCTGTTACTCCTGCATTGTATGCACCTGAACTATTTAATGTTCCTCCACTGTAATATCCTGCTGGCACTGTATATGAGGTTGAACTACTTGGATTCCAATTTAAATTCCCTCTATTTGGCATACTTCCTGTTACCTTGCTCCCATTTACCCATGCTGTATATCCATTTAATATTTGCCCTGCTCCTGCTGTTGCTGATGTTTGACTTGCAAGTGAATTTACTGTTACTTTTCCACTTCCATTATGATATCCTGCTGGTATTGTATAACTTCCTCCTGCATTTAATGTTTGATTTATTGCTCCTCTGTTTACCATTGTTCCTGTTAGCCCTACACTACTTGAGTTTGAAAATGTTTTTCCACTTAATACATCTGCTACTGTTGCATTTCCTGTTGCTTGCTTTTTCTGTAGTTCTGCTATTTGTGTGTTTAGGCTATTTATTGTGCTTTCTAATTGCTCTTTTGTTTTATTTAAACTGTCTACTTGTC
>CALXRX010000009.1 GCA_944390975.1 uncultured Clostridia bacterium
GGAAGATGGGACTCGAACCCACGGTCTCCAGTGCCACAAACTGGCGCGTTAACCAACTACGCTACATCCACCGTTTTTGCGTTGTTACAGTTATACTGTAACAACGCTATTTAATATTTTACCTAAATAAATTTAATTTGTCAATATTTTTTTATTTTATTTTTTAATATTTTTGTTTATTCTTTTGCCCAAATAATTAATCTTCCTTTACTATCGTCTGTACAAGTTGATAATGATATTTCTCTTGCTCCATTTGTTTCTCTCGTTATATATTCTGCATCTGTATCTGTTGTTTTATATATATTATAAATGGTATATTTGATTCTTTGTCCAGAGTTATCTGTTATGTATATAATATCTCCATTTGACAATTGCTTATTTTTTCCAAAAAAAGCTCCATTTCTATAATTATGTCCTACTATTGTTGTATTACCAACTTGATTTAAACCTGGTCCATAGTAATATGCAACTGATGCTTCTAATGATTTTGTTGTTACTTTATCCAATACTGGATATTTTATACCTGTTTTTGGAATTTCTATTATTCCTAATACATTAAATCCCTTATATGTTTGTACTTTATTTGATGTATTTGAATTATTATTATTTCCTGTTGAGGTGGTAACTTCATTTAATGGATCAATAATAGTTGATATTGTATTGTCTGTTGTAATTGTATTTTGATCTATATTATTATTTTTAAACTGTTCTTCATATTGTTCCATAAAATCTTGTGCATCTTTATCTATATAATATTTTCTGTAGAAATCATATCCAAGAAAACCAATTAGCCCTAATATGGCAATAATAACGATAATAAGTATAATTGTAAGTACATTACTATATTTACTATTAAAACTATTATTAAACATATCTATCTCCTCCTATTTTTTACATACCTACTACTATTATATCATATTTATCGCCATTTTTATATAGTTTTATACTATTTTTTCACCTAATTGTTTTCCTCCTAATAAATGGAAATGTAGATGTTCTACTTCTTGTCCTCCATCTTTACCACAGTTTACTATTACTCTAAATCCTTTTTCTTTTATTTTTAAATCTTCTGCAATTTTATTAATTACAGTATATATTTGTCCAACTAATAATTCATCTTCTTTGTTTAAATTTATTAAAGAAGGTATATGCTTTTTAGGAATTACTAATATATGAATAGGTGCTGCTGGTTGTATATCTTTAAATGCAATTATTTGGCTATCTTCATATACTATTTGAGATGGAACTTCCTTTTTTATAATTTTACAAAATATACAATCTTCCATTTATTTTTCTCCTTTTTTAATTATTTTATTAAAACTGCTTTTATACGTCTTACTCCAGAAGAACTTGCTTCTTCTTTCTTAATTTTAAATGTTCCCATACCTTTTGTATTAGTTACATGAGGTCCTCCACATATTTCTTTACTGAAGTCTCCTATTGTATATACTTTTACTTTGTCTCCATATTTGTTTTCAAATAATCCCATTGCACCACTTTTTTTAGCTTCTTCTACAGTCATTTCTTCACAAGTAACTGGTAAATTTCTATTTATTTGCTCATTTACAATTTTTTCTATTTGCTCTAATTGTTCTTTTGTAACTTTTTGTGGATGAGCAAAGTCGAATCTTAATCTTTCTGTTGTAATATTTGAGCCTTTTTGTGTTGCATGTTCTCCTAACACAATTTGTAGAGCTTTATGAAGCAAATGTGTTGCTGTATGATAAGCTATTGTTTGCTCATTTTGATCTGCAAGGCCTCCTTTAAATTTTTGCTCTGCTCCTAATCTTGATTTTTCTTGGTGTTCTTTATATAGTTTATTAAATTCTGTCATATCTATTTCATAACCCTGTTCTTTAGCTAAATCTCCTGTTACTTCTGGAGGAAATCCATAAGTATCATATAGTTTGAAAACTGAATGACCATCTATAGTTTTTTTGTTTTCTAACTCCATCTTTTTTATTACTTTTTCAAATTCTTTTTCTCCATGAGTAAGTGTTTTTACAAACTTGTCTTTTTCTTCTATTAAAACTTGTTTTATTGTTTCTTTATTTTTTACAAGTTCTGGATACATTTGGCTTAATACTTCTATATTTAATTCTATTAATTTTGGTAATTCATTTAAATCTATTCCTAATTTATTAAGGTGTCTTGTCATTCTACGTATTAATCTTCTTAATACATATCCTCTATCAACATTACTTGGTCTTCCACCATCACAAATAATCATCATACTTGAACGTAGATGCTCTGCTACAATCCTCTTACTTTGTATATAATCATTTTTTGCAATTTTTGTTAGTTCATCCATTATTGGTTTGAATATTTCGGTATCATATGGTGTTTCTTTTCCTTGCAATAACATATTCATTCTTTCAAGACCTAAACCTGTATCTACATTCTTTTGTTTTAATTTTGTATATCCATCTTTATTTTTATAATATTCCATAAATACGTTATTCCATATTTCTACGTATTTTCCACAACTACATGATGGATTACAGTTTGGCCCACATGCCTCTTTTCCAGTATCATAAAACATTTCTGTATCTGGTCCACATGGTCCTTCTTCTCCTGCTATCCACCAGTTATCTTCTTTACCAAAATAATATATATGATTTTCTGCCATTCCCACTTGCTTCCAAATTTTAGCTGATTCCTCATCTCTTGGTGCATCTTCATCTCCAGCAAATACTGTTACTGATAATTTTTCTACTGGTATTTCTAACTCTTTTGTTAGAAATTCAAAACTCATTTTAATTGATTCTTCTTTAAAATAATCACCTAAAGACCAATTTCCTAACATTTCAAAATATGTTAAATGTCTATTATCTCCAACTTCATCTATGTCAACTGTTCTTACACATTTTTGATAATCTGTAAGTCTTTTTCCTTGTGGATGCTTTTCTCCTAATAAATATGGTACTAGCGGTTGCATTCCAGCTGTTGTAAATAATACTGATGGATCATTTTCTGGAATTAATGGTGCACTTGGAATTACAGCATGTCCATGTTCTTTAAAAAAATTTAAATATTTATTTCTTATATCAATTGCATTCATTTAAGACTACTCCTAACCTAATATTTTATGCTTAAAATTATATTACAAAAGGTAAAAAAAAGCAAGTAGGAGATTGCATTTAACGGTACTACCTCCTACTTATATTTATATATCCATTTGAGAACTTAAGAATCCTGCTGCTGATTGTACTACTTTTAATTCTGCATCTCCCATTTTGGTTTTTGAATCTTTGGATAATAATATTACACTTCCTATTACATCACCTTGTGAAATTATTGGGTATACTACTTGTGAGTTATATTTTCTTTCATTATTATCATTTTTAATAATCGGAATTGAAACTTCATTATTATCTTTACTTGTATATATTTCCTTATCTTCTAATAGTTGTTCTAATTCCTTACTTAAATCCTGTTCTAAAAACTCTTTTTTAGAGCCTCCTGAAACAGCTATTACTGTATCTTTATCTGTAATACAAGCAATATGACCTGTTGTTTTAGATAATGTTTCTGCATATCCTGTTGCAAATTCTGAAAGTTCACCAATTGGTGAATATTTTTTTAAGATTACCTCTCCTTCTTTGTCTGTAAATATTTCAAGTGGATCTCCGTTCTTTTATTCTTAATGTTTTCCTTATTTCTTTTGGAATAACAATTCTACCCAAATCATCAATTCTTCTAACTACGCCTGTTGCTTTCAAAATTTTCCCTCCTTTTATTTAAGTTTACATTTATTATTTGTTTTTGGAAAATTTTTTATTCATTTTTTTGACATTTTTTTAGTAATGTAAAATAAAAACAGCGTATATTATTAAAATACACCCTGTTTTTAAAGCTATTCTTCAATTACTTCTTCTTTTTTTCCTAGCAATGGAGTTTTATATTGATCTAATATATATTCTAAATCTTTTGAAAATTCTCTTAACATTACTATTTTAATTGTTGCTTCTTTATTTTTAGTATAGTCATCTATTATTTGTTTTAATTGTTTTATGTTTTTCATTTCTGGCTCAATTTCTTGTTTGTGTAATTTTACTCTATTTACTAGCTTTTCTTTTATAGTTACTATGTCTTCATTACTTGCACATGAAATTCGTTGGAACATTTGAAATACATCATAATATTTAAATATTGGAACATCCATACACTCTTTATCAAATCTTTCATAAAATAATTCCATTCTCATAGGTATACACTTAAATATTTCATCTGCTTTTTCAATATACATTTTGTCTTTTAATTGCATATTTAATTGATTAAAGTGTTTTAATATTTCCTCTATATCTTGATTTACTTCTCCAACTGTAACTTGTGCTAATTCTTCTTCTACGTTATCACAATATGATGAAGTTAATGATGCTATATTCATTCCATTAAAGAATATACTTTTTATTGTTTTCATATCATAATTAATTAAGTCTTTTTTTATAAAATAACTAAAATAAGCAAATAGTTTTACAATATCTATTAATTTTATTTTTCCGTTTTTTACATCATCTATTATTTCTTCTATTACACCTTCAAATTGATCATCATTAATTTTCCAATATTCTTCTGTAAGTAATCTTTTATATCCTGGTAGTTTATCTGTATCTACAGTGTTTATTATTACTTCCATATTTTCTTTAAAAACTTTCATATCAAAAATTCTTGTACGTACATAAATTTCAATAAATTTTATAAATCTATATTCTGATTTGAAGTTGTAGTAATAATTGTTATCAAATTCTTTTATATAAAATTGCCTATTATCCATTAATAAAACTCTTGAAGATACTAGAATTGATTTATATTCTTCATTATCTTTAATGTTTACAAATTTATCTTTTGTTACTTTACCTGCTTTTATTTCAAAAGAAACTGCTATTGTAAATATTAACATAGTTTGCAAAACTCTATTATTAGTATTAGGATAATATTTACTTACCATTTCAAAAACTTTTTTGAAATCATTTAATGCATGTTTTAGAATTCTTAAATTTCTAGTTCCACTTTTATTAAAAGTTGAAACTATTAGTCCTGTGTTTTCTCGTAAAAATCTAATTAATTCTTCATTTGTTTCATATCTCATTAATAATCCATTTATTATGTAATTAAATTCTGGAGCATATTCAAAAGTTTCACCTATTAATTTTTCTTTTATTCTTTCATAATCATTTGCTTTGTCAAATACATATTCAATTTTATCTTGAATTTTTTCAACCATTGGTTTGTCAGTTGCTTTTGTTAAATCTCCTTCTTTATCTAATAAATATGTTGCTATAAATGTTTTCATTTCAAGGTTGCTACTTTTAAGTTTAGTAGATAGTTCTTTTTCATTACATATTATTATTGTTTTTATATGGTCATGCTCTACAAAATTATTAATATATCCTAATATATCTATAACATCTACATTTGCTCTTTCTAGGTCGTCAAAACATAACACTTTATCATCTGTTGAGAAAAAGTCTGAATAATCTACTCTATCACCATTTTGAGTTACCCCAAAAAAGTTTGCCATGTCTAAACCAGTTTTAGCATACTCAGGTATTGTTGTTTGATTATTGGCTTGCATATATCTTTTTAAGTTTCTATCCATTAATTGTGTTGTTTCAATAAATATTTTTTTACTTATTTCTTCTAAATTTGAAATCCCATATAATGACATATATATTGTTGTGTATTGCTTTCCATTTAGTTGCATGCTTTCAATTTTATTTCTAATTTTATGATTCCAGAAATATGTTTTTCCGCTTCCCCATTCACCATTAATCATTATTGCATAATCTGTATAATCTGACCTAACATAATCTAATATACTTTCAACTAAATCTTCCATAACTTTATCTCTCCTTTTTTAATCTTTAGCTATAGTTAATACTCCGTACTTCACTAGCACCTGCTTTTTTTAGCATTTTACTACATTCTTCTACTGTACTACCAGTTGTAAAAATATCATCAAACAATAAAATCTTTTTATTGTTTATCATTCCACTTTTTCTTACTTCATATGCATTTTCTAAATTATATTTTCTTTGTTGTTTATTTAACTTACTTTGTGGTAATGTGTTTTTTATTTTAAATAAAATATCTGTTGAAACTTGAATGTTTTTTACTTTTTTTGCAAATTCCTTTATAATTAATTCACTTTGGTTATACCCTCTTTGTTTATTTCTTTTTTTACTTATTGGAACTGGGATAATTATATCATATTTTTTTATAAATCCACATATTTTTCTATCATTTATCATAAAATTTGCAAAACTTTTGTAATGGTATGCTTGGTCTGCAAATTTATAATTTATTAAATTTTTTCTAATAATTTCACTATACCTAAAAATGTACATATGTGTAGTAAAATTTCTTGTTAGATAAATATGTTTTTTACATTCTTTATCTTCATTTAATTTAAACATACATTTAGGACATATATCACTTTTACTTAGTTTATTACATATTCCACAAACGTTTGGATAAAAAATGTTTATTGCATAATTTATAAAAAACATTATACCTCCTCTTACTGCATATTACATAATTTATATTCTAAACCTGTATTTCTTTTTTTAGTATCTGAATTTTGTATCATGAACTTTACTATTTTTTCAGAGCCAATTACTATTAATAATTTTTTAGCTCTTGTTAAACCTGTATATAATAGATTTCTTGTTAATAGCATTGGTGCTGAAGGTGGTAATGGCATAATTACTACATCAAATTCACTTCCGCTGAGCTTTATGTATTGTTATTGCATAAGCATGTTCTATTTGGTCTAAGTCTGAAAATGCATACCAAGCTTCTTTATTATCATCAAATTTAATTTTTACTTGTTTTTCAAAATTATCTATTTTTTCTATTACTCCTAATTCTCCATTAAAAACTCCACTTCCATTTTCATATTCTGGCTCTTTTCTTTCCCAATATATATCATAATTATTTCTAATTTGCATAATTTTATCTTGTTCTCTAAATATTACTCCCATACTATTTTTTTCCTGTTTAAATTCATCTTCTGGATTTAGTTCTTTTTGAAGAACTTTATTTAGTTCTTTTGTTCCTAATAATCCTTTTTTAGTTGGAGATAATACCTGAATATTTTCAAAAAAATCATAATCACCAAATTTTTTAAGTCTTCCTTTGCATAATGAAACTACTTGATATAGCATACCCTCATTTGATGTTTCTTTTATAAAGAAAAAATCATCTTTTACTTCATTTTTTTTAGCTTCTTCAACACTTATAAATTCTTCTCCATTGTTTACTCTATGTGAATTTAATATAATTTTACTTTTCGCAGCTTGTCTAAAAATTTTATCCAAATTAACTGTCTTTATGGTATTTGAATTTATTAAATCTGCTAATATACTTCCTGGTCCTACTGATGCTAATTGGTCTACATCTCCTACTAATACTAATTTTGTTCCATTATATACTGCTTTTAATAGATAATTCATTAAAAATAAATCTACCATAGACATTTCGTCTATTATAATTACATCTGCATCTATTGGTGCAACATCATAGTCGGTGCTTTCTAATTTTCCTTCTTCTTCTATTTTACCTATTTCTAATAGTCTGTGCAACGTTTTGGCTTCTTTCCCTGTTGCTTCTGTCATTCTTTTAGCTGCTCTACCAGTAGGCGCACAAAGTACTACTTTTTTATCTTGTTTTTCATACAAATCTATTATACTTTTTATAATTGTAGTTTTTCCTGTTCCTGGCCCTCCTGTTATAATACATACATTGTTTTCATTAATTGCATATAATGCCTCTCTTTGCTTTTCTGATAATTCTATACTAATTTCTTTTTCTATTTTTTTTAATTCTTTTTTGAAATTTTTTATTTCTTTTGTATTATCAGCTTTATTAAGTGAATGTATTTTTTGTGCTATATTATATTCAGCTTTATAAAATGGATACAAATATATAAGTTCTACATCATCTTCTTGCTTTTCAATAACAATATCATTTGTTACGTTTAAATCTATTAAACAATCTTCTATATTTTCCTTTGGGACATTTAACAATTCATATACAAATGTTATTAAGTTTTCTTTTTTTACACATGTATGTCCATTATAGCTTACTCTTATTAAACTATATTTAATTCCGCTTTTTATTCTTTTTGCATTATCTACAGAAATTCCAATATCTAATGCCATTTTATCTATTTGTTTAAAATCTACTCCTCTTGCAATATCTATTAATATATATGGATTTTCTTCTATTTTTTCAATTGCATTTGTTCCTAATAGTTTGTATACTTTTTTTGCACTATCTGGACCTATTCCAAATCGTTCTAAAAAGCCAACAATTTGCCAAAGTTCCCAATTTTCATTAAAAGTTTGTGCCATTTCTATTGCTTTAGTTTCAGTAATCCCCTTTATTGTTGCCAATTTTTGTGGCTCATATTTAAAAATATGTATTGTTTCATCTCCAAATGTATCTACTATCTTTTTTGCTGTTGATGGACCAATTCCTTTTATTATACCATTTGCAAGGTATTGTTCAAGAGATGCTAGCGTTTGTGGCATCATTTTTTCAAAAGTATCTATTTTAAATTGCCTTCCATAATCTTGATGTGTAACAAATTTGCCAATTAATTTTAATGTATCTCCCACATTAATGAAAGGAAGATATCCAACCACTGTAAATTCTTCATCTTCAGTTTCGAAGTCTGCTATTGTATAACTATTTATTTCATTTTGATAACGTATATCGTTTATTACTCCTTGTATTTCCACTTTTTTCTCCTTGCTTTAATTATATGTCTCATTCTAACATAGTTTTATAAAAAAATAAAGAAGATGCTTTAAAATATTAGGGTAAAATATAGAGTGTTGCATTTTAACTAAATTTACTGTATAATTTTTATGTTACACATCGTTGAAGGACTAATAAAGTCCAAGCTTTTATTTTTATTAAGGAGGTTATCTTATGCTTTCTAAAGAGCAAAAAGAAAGATTGCGGAACATTCATATCTATGATTTAGCATGTGAAGAAAAAAATGGTGTAGCAATTATTAGAAAAAGTGTACCTAAAGTAAAAAGAGGTAAAGAAACATTTTCTACTGTTGAAGAAGAGTTCATTGTGCCGAGCCCTTATCAAATAGCTGAATCTGTTTTTAAACAGATTTTAAGTTGTGGTTTTTCAAAAGTTGAAAAAGTTTCTCCTATTAACGCAAATTGCATCATTAGAGTTTTTCAAACACTTCACTATGAATATGAATTTGGTCAAATTTTCAATATGTACGGTGCTGACTGCTTTGTAAGAAGTGGCAATGGTTGGATTTCCGAATGTGATAGTGGTACTTTCCCTTTAGATTATACAAAATGTCTAATTGGGCAATGGTTATATCAAGACGAAAAAATAACTTTTGATGCAGAATTTGTTGACTTCTATGTAAAAGTAAGCTAACAAAAACGCAAGTATAATTTTGGTTATTTTCAAAGTTATACTTGCTTTCATTTTATTTCTTTTACTTTTTAAAAATTTATCTTTCCTCTCCAACCGAAGGATGATCAGTTTGTCTATCTTTTAAAGCACTTCTATCTCCATCGCATACATCTAATAATTCTTTTTCTAAAGGAAAAATTACTTTACTAAAATTAATTTCTGTTATATTCACTTAAAATTCCTCCTATGCCACTTTTATTCCTGTTTCGATTATTTCTTGAACAAATGGATTACCCTCTTCAAAATCTTTTACTTTAATAGGGTGTGGCTCATTGCCTTTTGTTAACTTTAGCAGTGGTACTTTAATGTTAAATATGGCAAAAGATTATAAAATAATCTTTTGCCATACAATACACATAAATAGTTATTCACATGTCATCCCTTTTTTACATAAATAAATAATCCGTTGAAAAATGTATAGGATTAATGCCTCTTCTCATATACATTTTATTCTTCTCTCCTAACTGTTTTAATTCCTCCATTCTCTTCCTAGAAATTGGCTTTTTGTCGATACTGTGACTTACAAACTTAAACTTATGAGTTCTCCTCTTTTTTAGATAGTTGAATAAAGCTTTTAGATGATACTCCCTGCAACTCTCGCTTATCTGCGGATATTTAGCCAAAGGTAATTTAGGTGAGCAAATAAAGTAATTGCAAAGTATATTATCCGGTTTTGTGTCAAGAATAAGTTCTGCGGTGTCCAAAATATCACCCATATTCTCTGTAGGTAATCCTAACATAATAGTAGTTGAAATTACTACATTAGGATTTAACATATGAATTTTGTTAAAAATGTTCCTTGCCTCTTCCGTTGTGTGTTTTTTTCCTATAAGCTTCAAAAGCCTATCAGAACCTGTTTCAAGATTCATAGCTAATTGGGTGATTTTTTTAGAATAGCACAGCGCCTCTAAAATTTCCGGAGTAATTTCAGCAATGCACAGACCTATAGGAAGCTTAATCTCTTTTACTTCTTCATAACTATCAATTAAATAAATAAGTTCATGAAGCATTTGTCTCCCATAAATATCTATTCCATATTCTGTAATGTTTTCTGCCCTTAAGCTGATTGTCCGCATTTGCTCTGGATTGTTTAGCTTTATTCTGTCAAGATTTGTTTTTATCCCTTCTAAACTAAGACTTTCAAATCTAATGTCCATAAAGCATCTTCTACAGAATTTGCACTTATTCAGACAGCCATTTACCGGCCAAATTGCAAGGTGCTTTTCTTCTTTGTCATATACAAAGTACTGTTCTTTAATATCCACCCCAAATTTCTTTCCAAGCTTTTCCGCAAAATGGTCTCCCCAGAACGTAATGTTAGATATACTTCCATTTAATTCTTTTTCAGCATTTGCTGCTTTTCCGAGTACTATAATTTCTGCTCCTTCCTTCCTACGTGCTGCAATACTTTTTAGCTGTCTGGCAACAAAATCTGAAA
Source organism: uncultured Clostridia bacterium (assembly GCA_944390975.1). Lineage (GTDB taxonomy): Bacteria > Bacillota > Clostridia > TANB77 > CAG-508 > RGIG8482. The sequence goes on from CALXRX010000009.1 coordinate 10,898, forward strand.
ATTCATAACATCTTGCATACATGTGCATATACAAAATATAATCTGCTTCTTCAATCGGAACTGTGTGTTCCAAAAGGGGCATCATTTGAGAATACGACACCATTATCTCCCGGTAACATTCATCTCTTACATAGAATTTGAGATAGTCGGCATTAATTTTGTATTTCCCAAGGTTATCATATTGCCATAATTTAATTGAATTGAGAAATTCCATAAACATAATTTTGTCTCCTTTCATTTTTTCAACTTTGTTTTATAAGGGTATAGAAATCCTTATAGGAATTAATCAATACTATTTTAATACAAATTTACATAAAAGTCAATCTTGACAAGGTCTGTCAAACTCCTTATAATCCTAATTCATATGCAGTAGCTTCTGAACTTCCATCTCCTGCTATTACTTTGACATCAGATTTTAAAGATATACAAGGACGAAGTCCATACTCTGTGATATCGCTATATGCATTACCATCAGAATGTAAATTGAAGATGTTGAAGTGGCTAAAGTCACCACTGGTATTTACACTACGCACATAGAAATTGCAATCAGACGGATCTGAACGCACAGCACGTGATGGTAGCCAATAGTTCTCTCCTGTTGTCCATATATTAGCAGCCTCCATTGCTGTTTGGTCTGTCGCATAATTTTCATCTGTCCATTTTTGACATCCTGTATCTCTACTACTCCATCCACTTGGTAATGTCCATGAGTCCGGAATTCTATATGTTCCCTTTACTTCAGTATTTTTTGCATTAAACTTTCCATCTGTTCCTATTGTTGGTACACTTCCTACACATCTTCCATCAAAAGCATATTGGCTACTTGTTGCATAGTATTCTGCTTTTTGGTTTAATGTAGCTACCAAATTATTATAATCATTCATTGATGCTTGAAAAGCAGATAAATTATTTGTACCAGCTGTTCCTAGTGTTAGTTGCTCTACATTTTTATCAGATATTATTTGCAATCCATATGTGTCATCATTGTATAGTACTCTAAAAGTTACAATTCCATTTTCTCCTACACTTTCTAATCCTGTATCATATTTTACATAATCTCCTGGCTTTGCTATTCTTTTTAATGCATTTTCAGGTAATTCTGGTGTAGTTAGTTCTTCATTATTGCCTAAATTTCCAATTACATTATTTATTGTATTTTCAAACCCTGCTAGTCCAACTAATTCATCTTTTTGTGCTTGTGTATAATTCTTTCCTGCATCTTGGGCTGTTTTAAATATTCCATTTTCTCCTATGGTTAAGTTTATTGTTACTCCTGCAAGTATTAATAGCACGATTATTGTTATTATTAATGCTATTAATGTTATACCTTTGCTGTTTTCATTTTTACTTAACAATCTACATTTACTTCTTAGTTCTAAATTTTTCCTCATTTTTTCTTTTTCCTCCTTTGTTTTTCTACTTTTTCTGCTCATATTAGCCTTTGCAAATTTTTACATTTTATTCATTATACTATTTGTTTAACAGACTTTTAAACTTCGAATTTGAAAAAAAAAACGCATTGAAAGTAATTATGATACAATTTTATATTTACTTATATTACTTGTCAAGTGCTTTTATCTATCTTTTTCCTCTCTTTTTTCAACTACTTTACAGTTCTTGGTAATCGTTTGTTTTCATTTTTAATTGAAGGATGTTATAAGTATAAAAATAACCTCACACTATCAAACTGCTTTGTTTAATAATATGAGGTAATCTTTAATACTAATCATCATATTGGTCAAATTCATCATATACAATTTCTTCTGGATTTTCTTTTGGTATATTTTCATCATATTCAAACTCATATGTTACATTTTTTTGTTCTTTATTTCTTTTAGGTCTTGTTTTTTGTATTATTTTTTCTTGTATTATTCTTTCCTTTTGCTCTTGCTCTTTTTGCTCTTCTTTTTTTTGCCTTATTTCTTCTTGCCTTTCTTTATTTTTTTCTTCCTTTTTATTTTGCATTGCTTTATTTATTAAGTTGTTTGCTTTTTCTACTAAATCTGGCATATAATCTAATAACTTGTCTACACATGATGTATGATCTACAGGTAAAAGTTTTACATTATTTGCTTGTATTATTAAAAATGCTACAGGATTTATATTTACTCCCGCTCCTGCTCCTCCTCCAAATGGTAACCTATATTGTATTGCTTCTTCTTTTTCTTTTTTAGTATACTCATCTATTGTTTCTCCTCTAAATTCGCTTCCTCCTGCTGCAAAACCAAAACATACTTTTGAAATTGGAATAATTACTATATTATTTGATGTTTCAATTGGCTCACCTATTATTGTGTTTACATCAATCATGTCTTGAATACTATTCATAGCTGTAATCATAAGTCCTTCTATTGGATGTTCGCTCATGTTTTTCCACTCTCCTTTTTTTTGATAAAATATATATTATAGAAATAATATGTACCATTTTTACCTTAATTATACAATTCAATTGTACTTTTATTAAATTTCTATTTTGATATATTGGAGTTACTATATATTTATGATTTTCTTTTTCATATTTTTTTATTATTTTTGCAAATCCTATTCCTAATAATGCTGAAATGATTGTTATTAATGCTGATGTGACAATTACATTTTCTGTTCCTAAATCTATATTTAAGTCTAGTTTAGGAATTTCTATATTTAGTTTTTCTACTATTTTTTTTGCTTCTTGTTTTGATGGCATTTCATTTTTCATTTTATTAAAATTTATATTTTTTAGTTTATTTTTCAAATTGAGTTTTTCTAGTTTTTCTTTATTTAGTTCTATGCTTAATATTTTTATTTTGCTTAATACTTGTAATTCAAAAAAAATTTTGAAATTGTATTTTAGTTTGGATTCATAATTGCAATTCGATATATTTAATTCTTCTATTTTAATAGTTATTGTACTTAAAACTATAGCTAAAAGTATTATTAGTATAAAAATTAATATAAAAGAAACTATTGCCATAATAACCACCCCTTTATGTGGCGAAGTATTTTTAGTTTCATTTATATTAATTTTTTCCATATTTTTCTTGTTTATACAATTTATGAATTATTTAATAAAAAACAAGATACTTCACTTTTCATTAAAGTACTGTATCTTGTTTTTTGCTAGTTTTTAAATTACTAAATCTAAATCAAAATAGAACTCTACTCCATTTTCCTTATTTATAACTCCATAATCTTTTTTATAATTGTTCATTATTGCTTTTACTAAAGCAAGTCCTATTCCTGTACCTCCGTCTTCTCTATTTCTTGATGCATCTATTTTATAAAATCTGTTCCAAATTCTGTTTAAGTCTTCTTCTTTTATATTGTCTCCTGTATTAAATACACTTATTCTTACAATGTTCTTTTCAATATCTGCATTTGTAGTTATTTCAATTGTTTTTTTACCTTCTATTTCTTTTACATGTTTTATTGCATTTGTAAAATAGTTTGTCATTACTTGCTCTATATAAAATGAGTCTGCATATACATGAACTGAACTTTTACTATCAAAATTCACTTGTATATTATTTTCTTCTAGCATTACTCTTGATTTTCTAACTACTTCTTGTATTAACTCACAAATATCAAATTTTTCATTATTAAATTCTCTTTTACCATATTCTAGTTTCATTAATTCTAATAATTGTTTAACTAGTTTATCCATTTTATTAGCTTCATCTAAAATAACTTTTGCATAAAATTCTCTATTTTCAGCATCTGTATTAACATTTTCAATTAAACCTTCTGAATATCCTTGAATTAATGCAATTGGGGTTTTTAGCTCGTGAGAAACATCTTGAATAAATTGTTTTCTCATTTCATCTATTTTAGATTTCTCTTCTATATCTTTTTCAAGTTCAATATTTGTTGCTCTTAATTGTTTTATTGTTGCTTCTAGTTTATCTGACATTGTATTTATGCTTTTTCCCAAATTATTAATTTCATCATCAGCATCTGTAGTTCTATATTTATGACTAAAATCTAATTTAGACATTTTTTTAGCAATAGAATTTAATTCCAATATTGGCATTGTGAATTTTTTTGAAATAACAGATACTACTATTCCACCTACTATTATTGTAAAACCACCTATTAAGTATAAAAATTTATTTGATATTTTAACACTTTCTTGAACTGATGCAATAGGCATTCTTATATATAATATATATCCATTATCTAAAGTAGCACTAAATAATATAAATGTTAAGCCTGTTTGTGAATCTTCAACTCTTTTTGTCATCATTTTTTCGTTTTTTAATAATATATCATTTTCTTGTGGTATTATTGATGACATTGTATTTATTTCATTAATTGTAGATAAGAAATCTTTATTTGTTGAATATATATTAATATTTTTATCTGTTTTTATTAATATATCAAAATTATTATTTATAGCTGCTCTTTCTAATTCTAATTCGATATCAATATTAGTATTTTGATTTGTATAATAATCGTTTATTTTATTGTACAAAATAACTAAATTCTTCTGTTTTGAATATAAATAGAATGTTTCTAAAACAAAATTATTAGTTAAAATAAGAAATGCTATTATTATTACTACTACTACGCATAATGTTAAAAATAATTTTACTCTTATTGATTTAAATTTATTTTTGCTATTACTCATTTTATATTATTTTTCACCTCAAATTTATATCCTACGCCTCTCATTGTTTCAATATATTTTCCTTTTTTGCCTAATTTATGTCTAATTTTCTTTATATGACTATCTATAGTTCTTGAATCTCCATAATAGTCATAATTCCATACATTGTTTAATATTTTATCTCTTGATAATGCAATTCCTTCATTATCTACTAAGTATTTAAGTAACTCGTATTCTCTTAAACTCATTTCTACATTTTTTCCATCTACAGTTACTGTTCTTCCATCTGAATCTATTACAATTCCACCATAATCTTTAACATCATTTTCATTTTCTCTTGTTCTTTTTAATATTGCCTCTACTCGTGCTACTAATATTTTAGGACTAAATGGCTTAGATATATATTCATCTACACCTAATTCAAATCCAAATAATTCATCTTGTTCTTCTCCTCTTGCTGTAAGCATTATTATAGGAACTTTAGAAGTTTGTCTAATTTGCCTTAATACAGACCATCCATCAAGTTTAGGCATCATAACATCTAACAAAATTAATCCAATATCTTTTTCATTTTCTTCAAATATTTTTATCGCTTTTTCTCCATCTTCTGCTTCTATTACATTAAATTCTTTTTGTACTAAAAAGTCTTTTATTAATTTTCTCATTCTTGCTTCATCATCAACAACAAGTACTGTTACATTATTCATATGATTTTCATCTCCTATTTTATAATTACTAATATTATATTTACTTTATGTGTCTTTCTTGTGAAGAAGAAAAGAAGTTATAACAAATTTTAAATTCTTTATTATTAAGATAATTTAATTTTCCACTATCTGTTATAAAATTAAATTTTAATAAATAGCTACATAACATTTGTGTATTTGCCTTAAATTTTTGATTAATTTTACCAATTCCATATTTGCCATCCCCAATAATTGGATAACCTATATGTGATAAATGCGCTCTAATTTGGTGTGTTCTTCCAGTATGTAGATTAATATCTAAAATTGCAGTATTGTTTTCCATCTTTTTTAATACTGTGTATTGTGTAATTATTTTTTGATAACCCTTTTTAGGAACATCAGAAATATAAACAAAAGATTTTTTTGCATCTTTAAATAAATATGCTGTTAGTATTTTACTGTTTTCTTTTGGTATACCATATACCATACATGCATAATGTTTTTCAATTTCTCTTTTTTTAAATTTGTTTAATAAAATTTCTAGTGCTTCTTTATTTTTTGCAAAAAGTATTATTCCAGTTGTATTTCTATCTAGTCTATGGCAAGGATATAGATTAATTTTGTATTTTTCCTCTAATAATTTGGTTAAACTATTATCGCCTACAACTTCAATTTTATTTGGTTTATTTACTACTAAAATATTTTCATCTTCATAAATAATATCTATATCTATTTTTTTATTGGCAAACAAAACTTCATCTAAAATATATACTTCAATAATATCTCCTGTATATATAGTAATATTTTTATTTACTCTTTTTCCATTTACTTTGATATCTTTTTTTCTTAGTGCTTTATATAGGTCGTTTAAATTTAATGCTTCAAAATTATCTAATAGTATTCTATTTAAATTTTTACCATTATATTTTTCATCTACAATTAATTTTTTCATTGTTTATTATTAACCCCTACTTACTCTATCTTGTCCTACTAATTCTTTAAATTGTTCTAATATACTATCAGTTATATATATTCCCCCACATGGTTTTATTTGTTCATTATCTTTTACATTTATAGCTGTATTGTTTTTATCTCCTGAAAAGAATTTTATTGCTCCTCTTAATTTTTTCTTTATTTCTTCGTTTAAATTTGTTATATCTATTATAATTGAATTTGACTTATTATTTTCTCCAAATTCTGTTATCTTGTTAGCAACTATTTTTGTTTCATCATCTTCTCTTATACTTAGTCTACCTTCTATTAGAACAATTTTATCATTTAATAATATATTAGATGCTTGTTGGTAACAATTTTCAAATACAATAATTTCTGCTTGTCCATATAAGTCTTCTACTGTAACAAATGCCATTATTTTATTGGTTTTTGTATATTTCTTTTTTACACTATTAATTATTCCTGCAAATTTAACTATTTGTCCATCTTTATAATTTTGTTGTATATTTACCATTTCATCCTGTTCTTCATTTCCTGCATTTCTCATTTGTATAGTGTTTATGGTAGTTTCTTTTTCTATTTGCTGCCTCATATTTTGTAAAGGATGTCCACTTATATATAACCCTAACATCTCTTTTTCCATAGATAATAATTCTTTTTGTGTATATTCTTTTAAATTTGTAAAACTATATTTTAAGTCTGTAACTTTTTCATCTTCTGGGTTTAAATCAAACATTGTTACTTGACCTTGTAACATTTTTTTTGATGAATCTTGTATTGTATCAATTATACTTTCAAATGAAGCCATTAAAGTACTTCTTGTTTGTTCAAACTCATCAAATGCTCCTGCTTTAATTAAACTTTCTATACATTTTTTATTTACTGTTTCATTTTGCATTCTTTCACAAAAATCAGTAAAGCTTGTATATACTCCATTTTTTTCTCTTTCTGCCACAATTGTATCAACAGCTGCAATTCCAACATTTTTTATACTTCCTAAACCAAAACGAATTTTACCACTATCAACAGTGAATTTTGTAAAACTTCTATTTATATCTGGTTTTAATATGTCTATTTTTAGTCTTTTACATTCATCTATGTACGCAGGTACTTTGTCTAAATTTCCTAAAAAACTATTTAATGTTGCAGCCATAAATTCTTCTGGATAATATGCTTTTAAATATGCTGTTCTATATGAAATAACAGCATATGCTGCTGCATGTGATTTATTAAATGCATATTTAGCAAACTCAGCCATTTCATCAAATATTTTATTTGCAGATTGTTCATCAATTCCATTTCTTATACAACCAGGAATTTCTATATTTCCTTTTTCGTCTAATTTTCCATATATAAAATATTCTCTTTCTTTTGCCATAACATCTAGTTTTTTCTTTCCCATTGCACGTCTAACAATATCTGCTCGTCCTAATGAATACCCTGCTAAATCTCTAACTATTTGCATTACTTGTTCTTGATACACCATACATCCATAAGTTACATTTAGAATTGGCTCTAGTGATGGATGTGTATATTCTGCATGTTCTGGATTTAATTTATTTCTTATATATCTTGGTATTTGATCCATTGGTCCTGGTCTATATAGTGAAACCCCTGCAATTATATCTTCTAGGCTATCTGGTTTTAATTCTTTCATGAAATTTGTCATGCCTTGGCTTTCAAATTGGAATATTCCTTGTGTTTCACCTGTTGCCCATAATTTATATACTTTTGGATCACTCATAGCTTCATCAAATTTTACATCTATATTTCTATGTTTTTTTACTAAGTTTATTGCATCTTGTATAACTGTTAAAGTTCTTAGTCCTAAGAAGTCCATTTTTAATAAGCCTAATTCTTCTAATGTAGTCATTATGTACTGTGTAGTAATTGTTCCATCTTTTGTATTAACATATAGTGGAACATAATTTACTACTGGCTCTTTTGTAATAACTATTCCACAGGCATGTGTTGAAGCCTGTCTTGGCATTCCTTCTAAAGACATGGCTATATCTATTAATCTTTTTATTTCTTCATTTGTTTCATATAATTCATTTAATTCTCTATTTTGTTCTAATGCTTTTTTTATTGTAATATGTAACTCATTAGGAATCATTTTTGCAAGTTTATCTGCTTCTGCATATGGAACATCCAATGCTCTTCCAACATCACGTATAACCATTCTTGCAGACATTGTTCCAAATGTTATTATTTGCGATACATGGTCATAACCATATTTATTACATACATAATCTATAACTTCCTGTCTTCTTTCATAACAAAAATCCACATCAAAATCTGGCATGCTAACTCTTTCTGGATTTAAAAATCTTTCAAAAAGCAAATTATATTTTATTGGATCTATATCTGTTATTCCTATTGCATAGGCAAGAATAGAGCCTGCTCCTGAGCCACGTCCTGGTCCTACTGATATTCCTTGTGATTTTGCATAATGTATGTAGTCCCATACTATTAAGTAATAATCTACATATCCCATTTTTTCAATTACACTAAGCTCATATTCTGCTCTTTTTACAATTTCTTGGCTTGGATTTTGCCCATATCTTTGTTCTATACCATCTTGACATAGTTTTTTTAAATAATCATAATGTGTTTTAAATTCTTTTGGTACATCATAATTTGGCAATATAGTATGACCAAATTCAAATTCTACGTTGCACTTTTCTGCAATTTTTACAGTATTTTGTATTGCTTCTGGAATATTTTTAAAATATTCTGACATTTCTTGGCTTGATTTTATATATAATTCTTCTGTATCAAACTTCATTCTGTCTTCATCATTCATCTTTTTTCCAGTTTGTATGCAAAGTAATACTTCATGGTTATATGCATCTTCTTTTCTTGAATAATGTGCATCATTTGTTGCCACAACTGGTATATCTAACATTTTTGAAAGTTCTATTAGTTTTTGATTTACAAGTACTTGCTCTCTTATTCCATTATTTTGTATTTCTAAATAATAGTCTTCTCCAAATATGCTTTTGTACCATAACGCAACTTTTTTTGCTTCTTCAATATCATCTTTTAAAATTGCTTGATTTACTTCTCCTGCAAGACAAGCACTACAACAAATAAGTCCTTCATGATATTTTTCTAATATTTCTTTATCTATACGTGGTTTATAGTAAAATCCTTCAGTAAATCCCCTTGATACTAATTTGGTTAAATTCTTATATCCTTCATTATTTTTTGCAAGTAAAATTAAATGGTTATTATAGTCTAGTCCAGCTTCTTTATTGAATCTTGACCTATTTGCTACATATACTTCACATCCAATTATTGGTTTAATCCCTTCTTTTTTACATGCTTTATAAAAATCTATAACTCCATACATTACCCCATGGTCTGTAAGAGCTATAGCATTCATTCCTAGCTCTTTTGCAATTAGTGGCAAGTCTTTTATTCGATTTGCTCCATCTAATAAACTATATTCACTGTGTATGTGTAAATGAACAAAATCTGACATTTTTTTCTCCTTTTTATTTATACTAGTCCTCCTATACAAGCTGTAAAGAATAAAATTGATCCTATTCCACCAACCCAAAGAAAGATATAACTAAATACTACAGCCCCATACATTGATAATCCAAACAAGTAACCTATAAAACGTATTATATTTTTGTGAATTACTCTTGTTCCTTCTTGAAGTGTTTGGGTTTTTACTTGTAACAATTCTTCACTTGGAATTTCATATATTTCAGATAATTTATATATTTCATCTATATTAGGAAAATCCAAGTCATGTTCCCATTTCTTTACCTTTTTTATTGTTACTGTTTCTTTATTAAATATTTCTACTAATTCTTCAATTGAATATCCTTTTTTCTGTCTTAAATCATACAAATATGCTCCAAAATCATTCTCTAATAATTCTTCTTTTAATTTTTTCATGATTTTTTCTCCGATTACTATAATATTTTTATTAATTCTCCTATATTTTTTCCTTGTGTGTCTGGTATCTTTATTATTTCAAATTTTGATATTTTATCTCCGAATGCAATTTCACATATATCCCCAACTTTTACTTCATAGCTTGGTTTTACTTGTTTTCCATTAACTATTACTCTTCCTTTATCAGCCACTTCATTTGCGACAGTTCTTCGTTTTATTACTCTTGATACTTTTAAAAATTTATCTAACCTCATATTTTTCTCCTTTTTATACTTCTATTTATATCATATTTTAATTTAATAGTAAAGATTAAATCTATTTTCCTACAAATATTTGTACATACATCTTTCCATATTTATTACTACTTACTACTCCTATTCCTGTATAATTAAATGAAGAGTTTAATATATTAGCTTTATGACCAGAAGAATTCATCCATGCTTTTACAGCTGCACTATTACTAGAATTACCTGCTATATTTTCTCCAGCTGTTTTGTATGATATTTTAAAACTTTTTAGCATATCAAAAGGGCTTCCATATGTTGGCGAGTTGTGCGAGAAATAGTTGTTATCTACCATATCTTGTGCCTTTATTCTTGCTACTCTTTGTACTTCATTGTCTATTTTTAACGCTGTTAAACCTGCTTCAGTTCTTTGGGCATTTATTAAATTAAATACTTCTTTTTCATCACTTGTGAGGTTTGATGTTCCTTGTGTTGTACCTTGATTGGTATTATTAGAATTATTACTGTTTGGATAAATTGCTTTTACATACTGTTTACTTACAGCTCCAACGTAATCGTTATCTGTTTGAATTATATACCAATCTCCTACTCCTGCAAAAACTCTTATGTATTCATTTTTATTAACTGTAGTAACTATATTGTATTTTGTACTTGGTCCGCTTCTTACATTTAATTTTGAAGCTGTTACTAATCCTGTAGAGAAATCTAATTTATAGTAATGTTGCATCCCATATGAATTATTAATAATTGAGAATATACAAATAATTATCATTAGCATAAATAGTATTAGTATTTTTTTCCTACTAATTTGAATTATTTTCATAACACTTTTCCTCCTATTATTTTCTATTTTATCCTATACGTACTACATGTACTTTATTCTTCTTTCTTTAGAGACAAATAAAAAGCACCTTCATAAACTAACTCCACTAAATTGGAATAGTTTATGAAGGTGTGTTTTTTATACTTTTTTAGCAAACTATTTTAGTCTTCATCTACAAAATTAAATTCATCTTTAAATTTTTCTTTGAACATTTCAAATACTTTATTTAGTGTTTCTTCATCATCAACACTAACATATGATTCTTCTTCTTCGTCATCAGTATCTTCTACTTTTAGTATTACAACTTCTCCTTCTTCTTCATCATCTTCATCTGCTGGTAGTAATACTACATATTCTTCTCCGTCTAGTTCAACTAAATCTAAAAATTCGAATTTTACTTCTTCTCCATTTTCATCATTCAATACAATAATATTATCTACTTCTTCTTCTGGAATATTATTTTCATCCATAATTATATCTCCTTTCAAATTTATTCTATATAAATTGTATTTCTACAACGTTAATAACATTATAATTATTATTTACTACTTTATTTATGATATACTATTAATTTAAGAATTACAAGTTTTATTTTATTTTATTTTTTATTCATATATATCTCCAAAATATATACAGCTGAAATTGTATCTACTATATTTCTTTTTTTATTTTTATTTACATCTAAAAAATTCATAGTTTTATGTGCTGCAACAGTAGTTAATCTTTCATCTATTTCTACTATTTCTATTTTAGGAAATTTACATTTTAATTTATGAATAAATTTATTAGTTATTTCTACTCTCTTTGAGCTTGTACCATCCATATTAAACGGCATACCAATTACAATAGTTTTTATTTCATAATTATCTACTACTTCTTGTAATCTTTTTAAAACAATTTTATCATTTCCATTATGATGTATTGTTTCAAGTCCTTGAGCAGTAATTCCAAGAGCATCTGAAACTGCTAATCCAACTCTTGCATCTCCATAATCAATACCTAATATGCGCATATTATTCATCTAATCCTATATAATTTTTTACCATTTTTTCTAATAGTTCATCTCTTTCAATTTGACGAACTAAATTTCTTGCGTCTTTATGGCTTGTTATATATGTTGGATCACCTGATAATATATATCCAACAATTTGATTTATTGGATTATATCCTTTTTCTAATAATGCCTCATATACATTTTTTAAAATTTCTCTTGCTTTTACATTCTTATCTTTTTCAACAGTAAAACTCATTGTTTTATCCATATCCATAATAATTACCTCCTATTAATTAAATATTATTTATATCATTTTCATTTTTATCCGCATTGTCTAAATATTCTTCTAATTTTTTAGTTACATTTTCTAGCGCTGTGCCTTTATAGTATGTTGTTAATACAAAATTTAATTTTGGACTTGCATATCTAGGCTCTTCTTCATCATCTTCCATTAATACTTCTTCTATTTTTAAGTTTTCAATATTGTTTTTCAAATCTTGAACAAATTCTACTACACCTTCAATATTTACTCCTGAAAATATAATTACAAATTTAGGTCCCATATATCGTACAAATACATATTCAGATGATATACTTTGGCTTATATAGTTACTTAGTTCTGTAATAACTTCATTTCCTGTTTGCCTATTATATTCTTCATTTATTTTTTCTAGATTTGTTATTCTAAACATACATACTGTTGAAGTAGTATATTTATCAATAATTTTTTTACCTTGTCCATATAAATATTCTGCTGAATTTAAATTTGAAAATAAATCTTTTCTTGAAATATTTTCTACAGTATTTTGATATGAAATTGTTTTGTATACAGCTATAATATTTTCTTTTACTACTTCTAAAATTGTTGTATCTATTTTATCAAAAGCATGTGGCTCTCCACTTTCAATAATCCAATACCCTATATATACATTATCTATATATAGTGGAAAAAACATAGCTGACCTTGCTCTTCCAAATTCCATAGTTTGATATGGTAATCTTTCATTCTCGTTATTTACTGTAATGTATTTTGGAGTAGCTGTAGATATACTGTCTTTAAATATTTCTTGATTATGAAGATTTCTTAATGCTTCCCAATGTTGTTCTTTTACATTTGATGCTTTTACTGCATATTCTGCTCCATCAAACATTACAATTGTAGAATATTTTATATCATATTTTTCAATTAATATGTCATTTATTTTTTTTATTTTTTCATCTACAGATGAATACTCACCTATAGTGTTCATAAAGTCTTGTAATACATTTAATCCTGTAATTTTTTGATTAATATTGTTAAAATTTTGTATTCTTTTATATATGATTATATTATATATCATAAGTGCTATAATTATTACTACAAGTAATACTAATACATATGCCACGATATCACCTCTTGTATTATATATTATTAAAATTTTCTTTTCATTTGTTCTAATGTATTACTCATTTGAGATGAGAAAGTATCTTTTTCTTGATATGTCTCAAGTGGTCTATATTTATTGCTTAGTAATGGATATACCATATTTCCAAGTTGTTTTAGTGCTTGCATAAATGTTTTAGAATATCCATTTAAAGAAACCTTACAATTTACTAGCCCTTCTAAGTATTTTGCATATACTTGTTCATCAAATGGTATTGTACAATATTTTATATTGTCTTTATTAAATAATTCTGTCATGAATGACATTGCTGGATCATTATAATATGACATTCCACCTATTATAACTTTAGAATTTAAGCTTTTTATTCTTAATTCTTTATTTATTACCGCTCTCATTTTTTCTTGTACAAGTATGTTTTTTGCTTTTAGTTCTCTTAAAAATGCTGTTAATGGTTGTATTGTTAAAATATCCATGCTTTGTACTAAATAAATTTCTTGTGCATTTTCAAAGAAAGGAAGTGGTGTATCAAAATCACAATCTATTAGTATTAAAGAATGATTTTTTACAAGTGTTGTTAATACTGCTCCTATATCTAATTGTTCATCTTCTGTTGGAAGTGATGTATATACTGTTAAATTTTTATTTGCTTTTATTCCTTCTGGTATTCCTTTTTCTAAATTTGACATACAATTAAATGCTATTTTTCTTAATTCTTCTTCATTTTTTGTATATATATAATATGAATTTTTGTTTTTTGTCATATCTAAAATTGCTGTTTTTATTCCCATACTTGAAAATAACTCACCTAAGTTATTTACTAAAAATGTAGTTCCATTTTTGCTAGTTCCCACAAAAGAGACTATTTTTTTATCTCTTGTTAATAAGTTTTCTATATTTATATCTTGAGAATTGTTTCCTTGTTTCATTATTTCATTATGGTATGATTCAGGTTGGTATTGTTCATAGACATTTGTGTTTGGCATTACTGACTCTTCATAATTATTTATTGGTTTTTCTTCCTCTTCTACTTCTTCAAAGCCTGGTAATACTGCACTAGGAATTTCTTCTGGAGTAAAATTTTCTTCTAGACCTGGTAATACAGCATTATCCTCTTCTTGTTCTCCTAAATCAAATAAGTTAACACCTGTTACTTCTTCTTCTGGTGTAATTTCTTCTACTACTTTTTTAGGTCTACCTCTGCCTCTTTTTGGTGTTACAACTTTATTTTCAGTTTCTTCTTCTACAACTTTCTTAGGTCTACCTCTACCTCTTTTTTGCTGTTGAATATTTTCTTCTATTACTTTTTCATTTTGCACTTCTTTTGTTATATTTTGTTCTTCTTGTTCTACTTTTCTTGTTTCTTGAGGCTTTACTTGCTGCTGTTGTTTTGTTTCTACTGGTTTGCTTAATTTAGTTACTTTTTTTGTATTAACTGCTGAAGGAACAACTACTGGTTTTGTCATTTTTGGTTTGTTTAATTGATTTTCAATAAAGTCAATTTTTAGTGCATCTTCCTTTTTTTCTTCTTTTTTTGGTGTTTTCCTAACTGTTCCACCTGCAAAAGACATTATAGATTGATATTTTGGTGATTCTGTTTCTAAAACTGCTTTTACATTTAATGGTAAAAATTTTATTATTACTCTTAATTGTGCATCTGTATATTGTGCAGCTATATTATTAAAGCTTTCTACATATGCTTCTTCATTTTTGCCTAGTTTTTTGTAATGAGCACGTATATTTTGTATTTCTACTTCACTTACTGTATCTTCATTTTCTTCTTGATATGTTGCATCTTCAGATTCAATTTTATAATACATTTTTGCTTCTTTTTTTGTACGTGGTTTTCTTATTAGCTTGCAAACTTCTTCAATGCTTCTATCTTGTCCTAGTAAAGCACTATATACACCAATACTAAATAGTTTAACTAATAATTGTTCTGATTTTGCTCTTCTATCTGAACATATTAATATTATTGGTGTATCCCCACCTTCTGTATCTGCTGCTTCATCACTAATACTGTCTAATTTATCAAATAGGAATCTATCGATTGCTTCATAATCGTTGTTTGCAAATGGCTCTAAATCCTCACTTATAACAATTCTATCATAAGTTTTATCTCTTTGTATTTCTTTTAATATTGCATTAAAGTAATAAACATTTTTATAAGATATAATTTCTTTATAATCTTTTTGATATTTTTTTACTATTGATTCTGATATATTTTCATTACTAACTGCAAATAAAACTTTCATTAGTTATTTCCTCCAAATAATTAATTTCTGAAGCCTTTTACTACAATTGCAAAAACAAGTGGTAATACTTGACATATTACAAATATAGTTACAAAGCTTACAATTAAGAAAAGTCCTCTATCATGAACATCTAATTTTCTGATACCTATTACATATTGCCAAATAGCTCCTACTGCAATTCCTACAAAGCAAAGTGGTATACTATATATACGAACTTTATTTAATATGTATGCTGTAAGTCCATATGCTTCTGAGCCATATGCTTCTGTATAATCTTCTAATTCATTTAATTCTTTTTCTTTTATTTCTACTAATTGTCCTGCTGATGTTCCTTCTAATATATTTTCTGATGTAGCATAAACAGAATAGCTAAAAAATACGCTTATTACTACGAATAAAGCAACTACTATTTTTTTCATTACATTTCATGCCCCTTCCAATTTTTATATGGTTAAATGTTATTTTTTACTTATAATATCATACAATACAATTAATAAAATATCAAGAATTTAAGACAAAGTTTTTTACTTTGTCTTAAATTCTTAAATAGTTTATTTAGTTTTATACGTTGCAGTAGTTAATATTATAATATCTTTTCTTCTATAAATTGATAATATTAATGCTAAACTCATCATGTTTACAACTAAATTTGCCCCACCATACGAAATGAATGGTAAATTAAAACTTGATTCAATCCATAAGTTTAAGTTCATTAGAATATTTAATATGCTTTGCAACATGTACATACTTGCTATGCCTATTATAAGTAATTTTCCATAATTATCTTTTATTTTTATTGCATTTATAATTAATTTTATACTTAATGCCAAAACAGCTATAATAATTGATATGCTAACTACCCATCCATAATGTGCTAAAAGTGATATAAAAGCAAATTCTGTTCCTTCATCAAACATATTTATTGCTTCACTTTTATTTCTTGCTTCTCCAAACATATTAGCAGATTCAATAATTTTTTCTCTGTTTAATGCGAGCCATCCTCCACCTTCTGAATCAATTTCAGGATTTAGTGTAACTGCTAATCTATTCCATCTAAATGAAGATATTCCCATTACTTGTATAAATAAAAATGACACTAAAACTATTACTGTTCCCCACAATATCGCTATTCTTCTAAGTTTATTTTTATTTAATTCATTTATTTTTGTTGTGGTAATTATTAAGTATACTGTTCCTAATATTAATGCTGAACTTATTGAAGGAATACTTGATAAAAGTAATAATGAAAACATACTAAGTACTATAATTTTTATTAATTCTATATTTATTTTTCTTTTTATATATTTTGAAAGTATTTCTTCTAATTTACTTTCTTTATTTAAATTATTTATAAAGCCTACAAATGATATTATATACAGCGGAACGGCAATTACTGTTGGTGAAAATGTAATTGCTCCAATTCTTAAATGTGCTATTCCTCCTATGTCATTTCTTATGCATAAAGAAAAAATAATTAATATTGTTGCAATTAAATAAAGTAGATTAGAATATTTAGTTATTTTAGTATAGTTTATAAAATAGATTACTATACTAAATGTAATTCCAATAATTAAACATATAAAATATTTTCCTATATTGCTTTGTGTTACATAACCATTTAATCCATTTTCTATTCTTGTTAAAACTACTAAAAATCCAAAACATAGTAATATACCTACAATTAATAATAGCTTCCAATCTAATTTAGGCTTATGTATTTTGTTTAGTTTTCTTCCAACTTCCTCTGCATTTCCCATTACTTCAACTGCTTTTTGTTCAGCTTCTGTTTGTGTTAATCCTTCTTCTATATAGTTTTCTTTAACTTCTTGTATATGAGTTTCTAATTCTTCTGAGATATCTTTTCTTATTGGTTTATATTTTATTTGGCTACATACTTTTTCTAAAAAATCTTTAATTTGCAAATGAAACACCTCCTAAAACATGGTTTACACCTGTACTGAAAGTTTTCCATTCTTCTTTTTTTTCTTTTAATTGCTTCTTCCCTTTTTGAGTGATTGAATAATATTTCCTTTTTTTGCTGGCTGTTTCATCCCAATAAGATATAACAAGTTCTTTTTCTTCTAATGCATGTAATATTGGATATAAAGTTCCTTCCTTTAACTCAAATACATTTTTAGATTTTTCTTTTAAGCTTTTAATCATTTGATATCCATACATGTTTTCTTTTTCTAATAAATTTAGTATTAACATTGTAGTACTTCCTTTTAATAATTCTTTATCTACTTTCATTTTTTCCTCCTTTTATACATAGTAATTCGATGCATTTTTATACATTGTATATCTATGCATAAAAATTGTCAAGTGTTTTTTTAATAAAAAATTCAATACAGCCGTTATAGGAATTCTCCTTTAACGACTGTATTGAATTAATCTTAGACGCTTAGGTAAACGTCTTTCACTTCGTCTCTCTTATTATATCCCTTATGCACTTTGACACGAACAATCTCACCCACATTGACTCTTCCATATAATTCTTCACTATCAATACTATGTGATTTGCCTTCGTACATTAGATATACATTATACTTCCTGTCGTGAAATTGAGGGACCATAACTTTTCCAGTCATAACATAAGTTATATGTTCCTTTTCATATTCTTTTTCACAGACTGGAACATTTGCATAAAATGTTTCGTACCGCAATGTTTTGCGGTAAATTGCCATGACTATTACATACATTAGCCACACAGCTACTACTGCAAATAACACAGTAATAACTCCCAACAATAACACAATAACACAATCCATAGACGTTTCCTCCTTGCCCAATGGGCGATGTTAGTTTTTAAAAAGATTTTACATCTTTAATTATATAGTATTTTACATAAAATTGCAAATTTGAGCAATTTTTCGCAATATAAAAATTTATTATTTAAAAGAGTATTCGAGATACATCCCAAATACTCCTTTTGACTCTAATTGTTTTTTTTAATCTGTTCACTTAAGCTTTTAAAGAACATTTGCCAATTTTCTCTGTCTTTTTTGTCATCTTCCTCAAAATTACCATTTGCCTCTGCCTCTTTGATATTTTCAGAGAAATTGCTACGAAGTGTTTTGACCTCTTGCTCGAAGTTAATATTTTCTTTAGAAATATATTCCTCGAATTTAGCCTTTCTCCAATCTTTACAGAGTTTGGTGAATGTAGGTCCTGGATGATAAAGAGGATCAACTACTTGAATATAAGAAGCTGTTCTAATCATTTCAGTCAAATATCTTTCCCTTGCTAACACAGCCTCTTCTGCCTCAATACCATAGAGAGAATTGTAACAGTATTGGACTGCTTCTTGATCTTCCGGATTAATCCTATAGCGGTCGCCACCGCAATTGGCTCTACCTTCTACACTCGCAAAGCAATCTAAAATTGCAATCTTAATAGCAACAGCATATTCCTCCGGAAATCCAGACTTCTTACAGACTTTCACAAGTTCTCTTGCTGGTGCAATCCAATTGTAATCAGATTTGCTATCTTCGATTACTTGTTTGTACAGTTGTTTTGCAGTCATCCGGTATATTTCACCATAATGACCAGTAACAACGTATCTTGTTTTAAAAAAACTCATTGAACTTTCCTCCTTAATACTTTTTTGGTTGCTTAAAATAAATATGTATAACTAAAAGTTAGAGGATATACTTCCCCTCACTAATTAGTGAAAAAAGATTTTAAGACATAGAGTTTGTCTATATCAGTGCATATTATACTATAAATCAACATAAATTGCAAATTTATATAGTTCTTCATTATTTTTCCCAAAGCAAAATTTATAATAAAATTCTTTTAGTTTTACTTTTTAGCGAGTATATTTCATCATCTTTTAGTTCTAATTGATATTTTAGAGAACGATTTTCTTGTCTTATTTCAACACCATACTTTCGCTTGGATGACTTTAATGTGTTTTAGGCAACAAAAAATCAACCAGATTTTTATTTCTGATTGATTTCTATATCATATCTGTTCTATCAGTTCGAACAGATACGTCGTTGGTGCCTTAGCACACCACGTATTCGAAATCTATAAGGCACAAATCTCCTTTATTATCCGTTCTAAATATAGTTATAGCAATAGTTTTAAAGAATTGTATCTACACTTTTGATTTTTTTAACTTTTACTATGCTTTTAATTTAACATAACTTTTTATATTTGGCAATACTTTTTAAAGAAATTTAAGGTATATCATTATTTCCAAACTCTATCACAATTTTTAATTTCCTTCTCTTTAAATGCTTTAAAAATATCTACATTATTCATATTTGCTATACTAAGTAAATATATAAAACAGTCTGCTAATTCTTCTTCAACACTATCATTATATTCTTTTGCTATATCTAAATGTCCATTTGTTCTTTTTCTTATTGCTTTAGCAAGTTCTCCTAATTCTTCTAAAAACAACATCATTTCTCTTTCAATAGTAACACCATCAAATTTTCTAGCTTTCTTCATATCTTTTATGTATTTTTGAATTTCTGCAATAGAACTCTTTTCATTTAATAATTCTAATTTTTCTTTTAATCCCATATTTTACACCTACATTTCTATTTCTTTTCTAAGAAATCCACTAACAAATTCCCATCTATGTTTTATAAATTGTCCATTATGTACTAAATCGTTAATTTCTGTCCAAGTTGCCCATTTTACATCTGAAACCTCATCTTCTTGAAATTTCATTTTAGATATATCATAATTACATTTCAAAATATATGTGTCAATCCAAACATTTCCTGTTTTAAACTTTGTTATTAATTTTAAATCATCAACATTAATATCAATATCTAGTTCTTCTTTTGCTTCTCTGACAATGGTATTTATTGAGTTTTCTCCTAATATAACGGAACCTCCAGTCATAGCCCATACATTAGGTTCTAGCTTTTTTTGTTTTGCTCTTTTTTGAATTAGTATCTTATTATCACTATTTATTATCCATACATCTGCTCCTAAATGATAAAAGCCTCTATCAAAAACTTTCTGATCGTATTTTTTCATTATTTCACCTGTTGCATTTCCTTTGTCATCTAGTACTTCCCATAATTCCATAGTATTATTATCTTCCTTTATCATTTTCATTTCAACATTTTTCAAACTTTTTTTATTTTCTTTTTCTAATTGCTTTAAACTCTTTTTAGGTGTAGGTAAATTTTCTGGCATAGTTCCACCATTTTTAGCAATTACTTCTCTGATATTTTTTCCAATATTATAATGAGTTTCGTTGGCTTCTTTTTCACTTTGAATATTATCTTTCTTTAATTTTTGCTCTGTTTGAGATATTCTAAATAAATTTGCTATAAGTTCATCACTTCCCATATTATCTAAAATATCTTCTCTATATCTTAATCCTTTTCTTTTAGCAATATCATCAGCTGTTTCTCCATTATATAAACCTTTATATCCAAAATTATGAAATTTATCAAAATTTTTAACACCTGCATTTTTAGCTGTTTGATTAAGCGAATAATTGCCTTTTTTAGTTAAATTTCTTTGGTAAAATCTCTTTTCATCTTCTGTTAATGAACTATATTCTTTTTCGCTAATTTCTTGCTTTCTTGTTTGTATTGCAAAATATGTTTGTGCAAGAGCAATAACTTTTTTTCTTGTATCTCCATTTTGTGCTATTAAATAGCAAGCATAACGTGTTAATTTATAATCTTTAATCATTACTTCTGCATTATTAGCACGTTTTGACAACTTGTCGATGTCGACAAAATGTTCAAGAACAGTAATATCACTATTTTTGCAAGATTCTTTTGCTTTGTTTATTACATTTTCAAATTTTCGCCATTCTTTATAATTTAAAACTGATTGTAGTTCTCTAGCATACCAAAATTCAATACCATTTTTATCAATATGTTTTATATCTTCAAAAGTTTTATTACTATAATTTTCATTTTTATCTAATTCATTCATTTGAAATCATCTCCATTTCTCTTTGTTTGATATTTTATTACAAATTCAAATGAATTGCAATATATTTACGAAAATTTGTTTCCAAATTAACTAAAATTTTTTAATTGATTTTTTAGTCCTCTATAAGCATTTTTCTCTGATAACTCTGTAAAGTTAGTTAAGCCTAATAATGAATTTTTTAGTCCTATTTCTACTTTCTTTATGTCTTCAATTTGTAATATTTTTTTCTTGATTTTCAATCTTGTTTTATTCGCAACAACTAGCTGATGTTGTGGGGATATAACAAAACCAGTAATTTTTTTATACTCATTATTATTATATCTAATTGTCTTTCCTTTACTAATTTTCTGTCCATACTTCTTTATAATTGCCTTTAATTGTTTTTCTTCTTCAAAGCTAATTTTTCTATTAGTAGAAAGAGTAATATCATCTACATATATTGAACATAGTAAATTATGTTCTCTACAATAGTTTATAATTTCGTCAAACATATCTAAATTAGCTAAATATGAGAGAATTTGACTCGTTGGAGTTCCAGAAGGCAAATGATTTTTTATTTTTATATGTTTTGCTTTCATATAATCATATACACAATCTTCTATATATACACCTTTATTTTTATAATTTATTGTTGTTATATCTGTACATATCTTTGCTACATCTGGTGCCATTTTCAATTTTTGTAAGAAAAAATTATATATTTTATTTCTATGAGTATTTGGAAAAAATTTACTCATATCTAATTTTAACATATACTCTGACTTTAAGTGTTGTATAGCATTATCATACGCTGACTTACCTTTTACTCCTGAAAAAACATAATTTGGAAATTCAATTGCATATAATTTTCTTAATAATCTTTTTTGAAGCTGTTTCAATTCATAATTAGGATTTTCCAATAATCTATTCTTGTCATTTATATATACTTTATATTTATTCAAAATAAGAGCTACATTTTTTTCTGTAACTCTCAATCTATAATACAAATCTCTTTTTCTTTTTATTTTATATAATTCACAATTTTCAAAATTTATCATAGTATGTCTCCTTTTCCTTTTATAAGTAAACTATAGAATCTAATTTATTTATAAAAAGAAAAGTTTAATTAGTTTTTAGTGAAAAACTTTACTATAAGTTCTTTTACTTTTTTATAGCCTTTAATATGAAGATTGAACTTAAGTATAATTCCAGTACCAAATAATAAATACAATATATTCATCATTCTTTCTTCACTAAAACCACAAGCTTTCCCCACTATCATTACAAAAATCACTGATACAACTGGTTCTGGAATTTTCATAATCGTTTACACCTCCTATTTTGTAGATTAGACTTATTCATAATAAAACATATATAACTTCAAATTTTTTCAATTTATACTGATAAAGCAAAATAGAATAATCTACCTTGCTCTGTCTCTGTTCTTTTTCTTTTTATCTTGCTGTTTTTCAAATTCTGTTTTTTCTTTTTCTAATTGTTGATATAACTGATATTGTTTGATTTTTTCATTTTTTGCATAATATTGTTACTATGCTACAATATAAATGTCAAAAAAATTAACCGTTCATTTTTAGAACGGTTTTAAGATTTTTGTGTTCATCAAATTTTTATAGTCTTGAAGTTAAGTTGTTTCAGGACTTTCATAAAGTTCGACGAAAATTGTCATTGGTGCCGGTGGTGGGACTCGAACCCACACGCCATTGCTGACAACAGATTTTGAGTCTGCCCCGTCTACCAATTCCAGCACACCGGCATTTCATTCTTGATTATCTTACCATAAAATAAGAAGTTGGTCAATACTACAACTTCTTATTTTTATTATTGTTCATTGTTATTTTATTATATCATTCTTGAAAGATGTTCCTTCTAATTGTTGCATTTCTAACATGTCTAGTATTGTAGCAGATATGTCTGCATAAGTATTTCTGATACCTATATTAATATTTTGCTTTATATTTTTTCCATATACTAATATTGGTATATATTCTCTTGAATGATCTGTTGATGGTGTTGATGGATCATTTCCATGGTCTGCTGTTATTATTAGTATATCTGTATCCTTCATATTTGAAATAATTTCAGGTATTTTATTATCAAAATATTCTAATGCTTTTGCATAACCTTCTATATCATTTCTATGCCCGTATAGCATATCAAAATCTACTAAGTTAGTAAATATTAAGCCTTCGCTTTTCTTTTTTATTTCTTCAATTGTTTTTTCTATACCATCCTCATTTCCATTTGTACGTATTTTCTTTGTGATTCCTCTGCCAACAAATAAATCTTCTATTTTTCCAATTGCTATTACATCTTTTTTATTTTCGCTAATTTCATCTAACATTGTTTTGCCAAATGTTTCAGATTCAAAATCCTTTCTATTATATGTTCTTGTAAAGTTTTCAGCTTTATCTCCTATAAATGGTCTTGCTATTACTGTTCCAATATTATATTTAGGATTGTCTAAAATTTTTCTTGTAATTTTACAAATTTTATATAATTCCTCCACTGGTATTACTTTCTCATGTGCAGCAATTTGAAATACGCTATCTGCTGATGTATAAATAATTGGATAACCTGTTTTTATATGTTCTTCTCCAAATTTTTTAAGTATTTCTGTCCCAGATCCTACTTTATTACATAGTATTCCTTTTACTCCTGTTGCTTTAATAAAATCATCAATTAATTCTTGTGGAAAAGCACTTGGATATGTTTTAAAACCATTTTTTAATATAAACCCTGAAATTTCCCAATGCCCTACTGGACTATTTTTTCCTACAGACTTTTCCATAGCTTTTCCATATGCACCAATAGGATTGTCTTCTTTTTCATTAATTCCTATTTCTGATATATTGTATAATCCTAATTTTCTCATGTTTTGTAAATTTAGCTTTGTATTATTATAAATTCCTTTTATTGTATTGCTTCCTTCATCTCCATAAATATTTGCATCTGGAAGTTCACCTACTCCAAATCCATCTAGCACAATTACAATTGCTCTATTTATCATTTTATTCCTTCTTTCTATAACACATTTTACTTTTCTTTAATATTTAATTCAATCTCATATAAATTTATTTTTTGGGTAGTAAATTTAAATTCATTAACCTCTGTATTTATTCTGAAATCATCTTTATAAATTTCCTTAATTTCATAACCTTCTAAATTTATTAGCCCTTTTGTTGCAACATCCATTCCTAAAGGCAATGTTTTATTATCATTGTCATAATATATGCAATTAGAAAAATATATAATTTTAGTATTTTCATCCATATTAATTTTATACAAATTAATTTGACTACTATCTTCACATTCTTTAATAGCTTTTTCTGGGTTTATATTAACTGTTTTTAAGCCTTTCAAATTATCTTCTGTAGTTGATGCTAAATATATTGGAATTATAGGTAATTCTTTCTTTTTATTTAGACAATTGTTAACATTAATTAAAACTTTGTTTAATTTATCCTTATATTCTTCTAAAGATGTATTATTGTTTATATCTAATATCTTTAATTTATCTTTTAAATTTTCTCTATGTTTTTTATTTCCTAATATTTTTGTACTATCTTCTTGCACGTCTCCAAATATATCTGGTTTATTGCTAGAAAAAAGTATTCTTTGTTTTTGAAATTCATTCTTTAAGTTTTCTAAACTATTTTTTAAAATGTCTTCATTATTTATATTATTTAAAATACTTAATATTTCTGTTGATGAAATATATATATAGTCTAAATCCTGTTTTGTAAAAATAGTTCTTTGTTTTTTATCAACTAACATTCCTATTTCTTCTAAATCTTCTTCGTAATTATATACTTTTTGAATTTTTTTACTAGATATTGTATCCTCGTTTATAGCTTCATTTAACATTAATTTTTCATCTTTGTTTGCAAATTTCCAAAATTCAAATATACTTTTTTCGTGTTTATCTATTTCTTGAATATATAAATTTGCATTTTTTATTTTAGTTTCCATATTTTCTATTTTACTTTTTAACGCTTTTGTGTCTAAAGTTAAATTCTTTACTTTTAACCTTATTTCATCTAATTCTTTATATATTTTTATTATGTCTTCAATTGTATAATATTCTCTTTTTACAAAATTCATTTTTGGTATATCTTTTTTTATTTCTATTTTGCTTTTTTCTTTTTCTATTTTTTCTTCTTTTAAATTTTTCTTCATTTTTTTAGCTTTAAAAAAATACTTTACTCTACCAAAAAATGTTTTTCTACACTCCAAATAAGTAGCAATCTGTTTTTCTTTTAATAAATATTCTTCGTCTCTTTCTTTAGATATTATTTTTAACTCTTCTAATTCTGTTTCCATTTGAATTTGGTCTTTTCCTAATTTCATAATTTCATTTTTTGCTTTATCATATTCATTATTCATCATTAATAGCATAGTGTCATATGTTATTTTTTTATTATTGTACCTAAATTCTAAGTAACCATATCTATCAATTTTGACTGTAAATTTATAATAATGAGGTAGTTCTGTAGATAGTATAAATAGTGCTTTTAATACTTTATAAAATTTTATTGCTTCTTCTTTATTTTCCAGTTTTATTTTATATACACTACTTATTCCTTCATATACAAAAGTCTCACCAATAATTTGAATAGTTAAATCTCCTTTTTTATCAAACACTTCATATATATTAGGCCAATGCTTAGTAAAAAACCACAAATATTTTTCAATATCGGATATTTCTAAATTTTTAAGATATTTATTAGAATAATTTTCATAACATATTGGTACAAATATCATTTCTTCTTTTTTCGTTTTGCTATATTCAATTTGCTTTTTTAATAAATAGAAAAATGTTGCATATTCTAAATCATTTGTTGGTACTAACATAAAATAAATATCTTGAATGTCTGAATAATAAATTTGCCATAAATAGTTCTCTTCAAATTTTACTTTAAATGGTATTTGCTTACTTAATTTTTTTTGTTCTTCCCCAACTTCTTCTATTTCTTCTATTTTTACTGTTTTTAACATCTTTAAAAATGTAGTATATCTTATTATATTTTCTTCTTTTTCTGGCAACAAATAACTAATTAAATTGCTTGCTTTGCTATATTTTTCCTTAATAGTATTCATCCTATTGCTTGGGGTTAATAATATTTGTATTTTAGAAATTGGTATGTATTTGTAAACTTTATATCCATTTTCTTCATAGGCTTTTATCGGACTGTATTCAATATTTATAGGTTTTTTAAAAAATTCTGGAATTTTTTCTAAATTTAAACCTATATAATCTAATTTTTCTTTAATAACATCTTCATTGGTAACCTTAGGCATAATTTCCTCCTAATTTAATTCATAATTTTCTAGTTTAGTATATCATAAAAGACTTATTCCTACAAATATTTTAAATATTTTTTAAAAGACTCTGTATAATTTTTATACAAAGTCTTTTAAAGTATTATTTTTCGCGGTTTTTAATTTCTTTTTCTACTTTTTCAATAAATTGTTCAAATTTAATGGCTCCAATATCTCCATCTTTTCTTGAACGAACTCCTACTGTATTTTCCTCTTTTTCTTTTTGTCCTATTATAAGCATATATGGAACTTTTTCAAGTTGTGCTTCTCTTATTTTATATCCAATTTTTTCATTTCTTGAATCTAATTCAACTCTTATTTCTCTTTTTTCTAACTCTTCTTTTACTTTAGTTGCATAATCTATTTGTTCATCTGTTATAGTTAATACTTTTACTTGCACTGGTGCAAGCCATGTTGGAAATGCTCCTGCAAAATGTTCTGTTATAATTCCAATGAATCTTTCGATGCTTCCAAAAATAACTCTGTGTAGCATTACTGGCCTATGTTTTTCCCCATCTTCTCCTATATAATTTAAATCAAATCTTTCTGGCATTTGGAAATCTAATTGTATTGTTCCACATTGCCATTCTCTTTTTAAACAATCTTTAATATGGAAATCTATTTTTGGTCCGTAAAATGCTCCATCTCCTTCATTTAGTTCATATTCTCTTCCTAATTTATTAAGCACTCTTTTTAAAGCTCCTTCTGCTAGTTCCCAAAGTTCATCAGATCCCATTGAGTCTTCTGGTCTTGTTGATAATTCTATAGAATACTCAAATCCAAATAAGCTATACACTTCATCAACTAATTTAATAACTCCTTCAATTTCCTCTTCTATTTGCTCTGGTGTACAAAATATGTGTGCATCATCTTGTGTAAAACATCTAACTCTAAATAGTCCATTTAATTGTCCTGATTTTTCATGCCTATGAACTAATCCTAACTCCCCTGCTCTAATTGGTAATTCTTTATATGAATGCATTTTGTTTTTATATACAATCATTCCTCCAGGACAGTTCATTGGTTTTATTCCATAATCAACATCATCTATTTTTGTTGTATACATGTTTTCTTTGTAATGCTCCCAATGTCCTGACCTATGCCATAATTCTTCATTTAGTATAACTGGTGTTTTTATTTCTACATACCCATTTTTTTTGTGTATTTTTCTCCAATAATCTTCTAATACATTTCTAAGTTCCATACCTTTTGGTAGAAAGAATGGGAAACCTGGACCTTCTGGTGATATCATAAATAACTCTAGTTCTTTACCTAGCTTTTTATGATCTCTTTTTTTAGCTTCTTCTAATAAATTTATATATTCATCTAGCATACTTGCTTTAGGAAAAGATATTGCATAAATTCTTTGTAACATTTTATTACTTTCATTTCCTCTCCAATATGCACCTGATGATGAAAGTATTTTTATGGATTTTATTTTCCCTGTACTCATTAAATGTGGTCCTGCACAAAGGTCTGTAAATTCTCCTTGTTTATAAAATGATATCTCTTCATTTTCTGGTAAATCTTCTATAAGTTCTACTTTATACTCCTCATTTTTTTGTTTCATTAACTCTATTGCTTCTTTTCTAGGTAG
This sequence comes from uncultured Clostridia bacterium, assembly GCA_944390975.1. GTDB lineage: Bacteria > Bacillota > Clostridia > TANB77 > CAG-508 > RGIG8482. The sequence continues at coordinate 39,566 of CALXRX010000009.1, forward strand.
TGTAAACCTTTCTATAGGTAAATCTTCTTTAATTATCTTTTTCATTTCTATTTCTATATTTTTTTTGTCTTCATCTGTGAATGGTTTTTCTACATCAAAGTCATAATAAAAACCCTCATCTATTGCTGGTCCTATTGCAAGTTTAACTTCTGGAAATAATCTTTTAACTGCTTGTGCCATAATATGTGAAGTTGTATGCCAATAAGCTTTTTTTCCATTTAAATCATTTTCAAATGTTAATATATTTACATTTGAATCTTCTTCTAATATATATCTTAAATCTTTTACTTCTCCATTTACTTCTGCAGCTGTTGCTACCCTTGCTAATCCTTCACTAATTTGTTTTGCAAGTTCTAATATTGAAATTCCTTTTTCTACTTCTTTAATTGCTCCATCTTTTAAACTTATTTTTATCATATTACATTCCTCCTATTATTTTTAATTTTCTATAAAATTTAAATTATATAAAATACACCCCTACAAGAAATTGATTCTTGTAGGGGTGCTATATTTACACGGTTCCACCCTATTTTTTACTTTATTTATGATTATAACGTTATCAACGTCTAGCTTTTACTAGAAACATTGCAAGGTAGTTTTTCAAATATGTTTTCTTGTAATGGTTTTCAGCCTATGACCATTGCTCTCTTTTAGTAACCTATATTTTACTTTGTCTTGCTTATCGTTTTTATATATTACATAATATATAATACAATCTTTTTATCTTTTTGTCAACATTTTTTACTAAACTTTAACCCTATTTTTATTAGTTTGCTTAAATCCTATATATTATCTAATTCTTGTTGTAGTTTATATACATTTTGTTCTAATGTGTTAATTGTTTCTTGTTTTTCAAAACTGTGTACAAAATATCCTACAATAAAGCCTAATATAAAAATTCCTACAACTAAAAGAACACTCTTTATCCATTGTTCCTTTTGATACATTTCTTTATCATATATTTTCATTAGCTTTCCTTCTTTCTATTTATTTTCATATCCAGGTTTTCCAAGTAGCCTAAACATATTCTTTTTGTATTCTTCTACTCCTGGTTGATTAAATGGATTTACTCCTAATATGTTTCCAGAAACAGCACAAGCTAGTTCAAAGAAATATATTAAATGCCCTATAGTTTGCTCATCAAGTTTTTCCATACTTATTATAATATTAGGTACTCCTCCTGCTACATGTGCTTCTACTGTTCCTTCCATTGCTTTTTTATTAACATAGCTTAAGTTCTTTCCTGCTACAAAATTCATTCCATCTAAATTGTCTTCATCTAATTTTATTGTTATATCACTATTTGGCTCTTGTATTGTGATTACAGTTTCAAATATATTTCTTTGTCCTTGTTGGATATATTGTCCCATAGAATGTAAATCTGTAGTGAAATCTACTCCTGCTGGAAATATTCCTTTTTGCTCTTTTCCTTCACTTTCTCCATATAGTTGTTTCCACCATTCAGTAAAATAATGCATTTTCGGCTCATAATTTGCTAATATTTCTATATCTTTATTTTTTTTATACAATATATTTCTTACTACTGCATATTTATAACATTCATTGTATTTTAAATTAGTATCTAAATATTTTTCTTGTGCAATTCTTGCTCCTAACATTAGTTCATCTATATTAATTCCAGCTACGGCAATAGGTAATAACCCAACAGCTGTTAAAACCGAGTATCTTCCGCCAATATTATCTGGTATAATGAAACATTCATACCCTTCTTCTGTTGCTAATTTTTTTAATGCTCCTTTTTCTTTATCTGTTGTACAAAATATTCTTTTTCTTGCTTCTTCTACTCCATATTTGTTTTCTAAAAATTCTCTAAATATTCTAAATGCAATTGCAGGCTCTGTTGTAGTTCCAGATTTAGATATAACATTAATAGATATATCTTTATCTCCTATTACATCAATTAAGTCATTTATATATTCTGGACTTAAATTATTTCCAGCATATAATATTTGTGGTGTATCATTTTTCTTATAATTATAAAATGTGTGTGTTAATGCTTCAATTACTGCTCTTGCACCTAAATATGAGCCTCCTATCCCAATACATAAAAATACTTCTGAATTACTTTTTATTTTTTCTGCAACCTTTTTTATTCTTTCAAACTCTTCTTTATTATAATTTGTTGGTAAATTAAGCCATCCTAAATATTCACTTTCTTCATCTGCATTTCTATGTATAATTTCATGTATTCTTTTTATATCATTTTCGTATTCTATAATATCTTCTAATTTAACATTTGTATTATTAAAATCTAGTTTTATATTTGCCATAAATTTAAACTTCCTTTCCTTTTGTATTATATGTATATTCTATAATAAGTATTTTTGTAATGCAATAATTATTTTAAAAAAATATATTCCATTTTTTATTTTTTTCACATATAATGTATGATAATAAAATATATAATTATATACTTTATTTTTATATAATGCTTTTAGGAGCTGATTAAAATGAAAAACTTATTGTTTAAAGGTTGTGCAACTGCAATCGCAACTCCTTTTACAAAAACAGGAGTTAATTTTGATGAATTTGGAAAGTTAATTGACTTTCAAATTTCTGAAGGTATTGATGCATTAGTAGTTTGTGGAACAACAGGCGAATCTGCAACAATGACTGAAGATGAAAGAAAGGAGACTATGAAATATGCTATTGATAAAGTAGCAAAAAGAGTTCCTGTAATATTAGGAACTGGTAGTAATTGTACTAAAAGTGCTATAGAACTTACTAAATATGCTCAATCAATAGGGGCTGATGGTGCTTTAGTGGTTACTCCATTTTATAATAAAACCACACAAGATGGACTTGTTAAACATTATGAAGCTATTGCAAATTCTACAAATTTACCTATTATTGTATATAGTGTTCCTAGTAGAACTGGTGTTAATGTTACACCTAATACTTGTTTAGAATTATCAAAAATACCTAATATAGTTGGTATTAAAGAAGCAAGTGGAAATTTATCTCAAATTGCTGAAATAGCATCCTTATGTGGAGATAATTTACATATTTATAGTGGCAATGATGACCAAGTTCTTCCAACTTTATCATTAGGTGGAAAAGGGGTTATTTCTGTTATTTCAAATATTGCACCCAAAAAATTTACTACTATGGTTCATGATTTCTTTAGTGGAAATATAGAAAATGCTACTAGAATACAATTAGATAGTATAGAATTAATTAAAGCTTTATTTATTGAAGTTAACCCTATACCTGTAAAAGCTGCTCTAAATATGCTCGGATATGATTTTGGTATTCCAAGATTGCCTTTAATAGAATTGTCTGATAAAAATAAAATAATTCTAAAAAAAGCTTTACAAAACTATAATTTATTGTAATTATTAATTTTTTATGAAATTATACACATATTATATAATATATGTTATAATTAATTTTAGAGATATTTATGAAAATTAGGGGTTGAATTATATATTTATGTTAGAAACAAAAGAATTTACTGGTTATAACATTTGTGACAAAAGAGAGTTTGAATTAATTATTAATGATTTAGTAAATAATGAAACTGTTCAAAAAATGAAAAATTATAAACAACATTATGATACAAGTTGTTTTGACCATTGTAAAATGGTTGCATATTATAGTTATTTATTGTGTAAAAAATATAATTTAGATTATAAATCTGCTACTAGGGCTGCAATGTTACATGATTTATTTTTATATAACTGGAGAACTAGAGAAAATGGTAGAAAAGGTTTACATGCTTTTACACATCCCAAAACAGCTTTAGAAAATGCATCTAAATTATTTGATTTAAATGATAAAGAATGTGATATAATTTTAAAACACATGTGGCCTCTTACGATTAAGCTTCCAAAGTACAAAGAAAGTTATATTATTACATTTGTAGATAAATATTGTGCTTTACAAGAAAGTTTAAAGGCGTATAAATCTAAGAAAAAATTACAAATTGCATACAGATATGCATATGTATTTTTAAGCATGTTAGTTATTTTAAGATAAAAATACAGGGTAGATAAAATTCTACCCTATTAAATTTTAAAGAAATGAGGTAATTATATAATGATAAAAGTTTTAATTAATGGTTGTAATGGAAGAATGGGACAAGTTTTAGTAAAAGAAATTGATAATTTTGAAAATTTGTTATTAATAGGTGGTTTTGATATAAATGATAATGGTCTTAATACTTTTCCTGTTTATTCTAATATAAATGATATAAAAGAAAAACCTGATGTTATTGTTGATTTTAGTATTCCTGTTGCTAGTTTAAGTATGTTAAAATATGCTGTTAATTCAAAAACAGCAATGGTTATTGCTACCACTGGTTTTTCAAAAGAAGAATTAGAAATTATTAAAGAAGCTTCAAAAACAATTCCTATTTTTAAGTCTTCTAATATGTCTTTTGATATTAACTTAATGAAGAAAATTGTTGCAGAAGTTGCTCTTGCTTTAAAGGGTAATGATATTGAAATAGTTGAAACTCATCATAATAAAAAAATTGATGCTCCTAGCGGTACAGCCATTTCTCTTGCAGATAGCATTAATGAAGCCTTGGGAAATACAATGAACTATGTATATAATCGTCATGATATACATGAAAAAAGAAATCCAAATGAAATAGGTTTTTCTTCAATTAGAGGTGGTAATATTGTTGGTGAACATTGTGTTCAATTTTTTGGAGCACATGAAACTTTTGAAATAAAGCATACTTCTTATTCAAGAGATATTTTTGCAGAAGGTGCTTTAAAAGCTTGTGAGTTTATTTTTAACAAGGCTCCTGGTTTATACAATATGGATAATATGGTTTAAAAGGCAAATAAAGAAATGTTATATAGAAAAGTATAACATTTCTTTATTTTTAAAATATATTATCCCAACTAATCATTTCTCTTTCATGAATATGGTCTAAAATATAAATACATTTATCTATTTGCTCTATACTTTGTGAATATTCCTCTACTTCTACATAACTTTTTATTGAAGTTAAAGAAGTTTTTACTTTTTCTAATTCATCATGCTCTATATAAAATGCCATCTTATCATCTAATTCCTCCCACTTTTCATAAACTTCATTTGTTTTGCTTATTATTTGTTCTTTATTGTTTTGGTCTTCTAATATATCTTTTCTTAGTATTTCTAATTTTTGGGAAACTATATCTACAGTATTATCTGTATTTTTTTGTGTTATATAATTTAATGTAAATATACTTATTAATATAATTATACTAATTATAATTTCTTTATACATTTTTGTTCCTTTCTTTTTTTTGGCAAAATATTTGTCCTTTTCCATCTATTGTAACTACTAAAGCTTCTTCTGGTGTTATTTTAAATTTTTCTACTTGCTTTCTAAGCCATACATAATTTTTGCCAATTGCTTTTAAATTCTTGTTCATAATTTTTCCATCAACTACTAAATCATAAGGTATTCCTTCATATTCTGGCATAATGTTAAAATCTTCTGGTATAGTAGTTCTTTTATTTGGTTTTTGTATTACTGTTACTTCACCACTTGTTTCTAATATTGCATATTCTACATCACCTAAATTAAATACTTCTTTAGCTCTTAATCTTTCTTCTAATTCATTTATTGTGAATCTTTCTTTTATTAAAGCTTTTTCATCTATTTTTCCTCTATATATTAATATTCGTGGTTTACCACATATTATTTCTCTTGCTTTTATACTTTTTAAATTTATAAATGATATTATTAAATGTACAATTAATAATCCAAAAATTGGAATTATTCCTCTTGTTATTGGTATACCTGTTTCAGTCATAGGAATTGATGCAAGATCAGCTATCATTATTGAAATTGCAAGTTCAAATGGTTGAAGTTGACCAATTTCTCTTTTTCCCATAAATCTCATTACTATTAATACAATTATGTATAAAACAATTGACCTTACAAAAGTAATTATCATTTAAATCATCCTTTTTATTTAATTTTTACTTTTATTTTTCACATTTTTTTATTTATTATACTCTTTTTGAATAATTTTATTTTTTTCGTAAATAATAAAATCATGAACTATGAAAATATCATGATATATAATCTTTTTTAATTAGGAGGTCCTTAATATGGATAATGAAAGAAGTAATGTTCAAAGTTCAAGCGGAACCAGTACTATTGGTCAAATTATATGGAGATTTGTAGCAGCTGCTATAGTTCTTGCAATAACAGCTTTCTTTACTCCTGGATTTACAATTAATAACATATGGTCATTAGCTCTTGCAGCAGTTGTTCTTACAGCAATTGACTATTTAATCGTTAAATTTACTGGTTTACATGCAAGTCCTTTTGGTAAAGGTTTTGTAGGCTTTATTCTTTCAGCTGTTGTTTTATATGTAACTCAATTTTTTGTTGCAGGTTATGTAATTTCTTGGGTAGCTGCAATCATTGGTGCACTTGTATATGGTGTAATTGATTACTTTATTCCAGGTGACAGCAAATTATAATAGAAGAAATAAGCACAAAAAAAGAAGATAAAAATTTTATCTTCTTTTTTTGTATAATATTTTTTTAATATTTATTTTTTATTCCAGCCTTCTTTATTAGTTTGTCTTTGCCTTGCTATTGCTAAAGAATCATCTGGTACATCATCTGTTATTGTAGAGCCTGCTGCAACAAATGTATTTTTTCCTAATGTAACTGGTGCTACTAAATTTGTGTTAGATCCAATAAATGAGTGTTCTCCTATAATTGTTTTACTTTTATTAAACCCATCATAATTACATGTAATAGTTCCACATCCAATATTACTTTTTGCTCCTATCTCACAATCTCCCATATATGATAAATGAGGAACTTTGGCACCTTCTCCTATAATTGCTTTTTTTATTTCTACAAAACTTCCAATTTTTACTTTATCAGCTAATCTACATCCTTCACGTATGTATGCATTTGGACCTATTTCACAAGCTTCTCCAATTACTACACCAGATTTTATTGTTGTATTTGGATGAATTATTGTGTCCATTCCTATTTCCACATCATCATATATATATGTATTATTAATATCTTCTATTGTTACTCCATTTTTCATATGCTCTGTATTAATTCGAAGTTGTAATGCTTTTGTTAGTATTTGTAAATCCATTCTATCATTTATTCCTAAAACTTCTGCATTATCTGAAACAACAATTGAGCCTGTTTTTAGACCTTTATCATACATTATTTTTATTACATCAGTTAAATAGTATTCATTTTGTGCGTTATCGTTTTTTAATTCTTTTAATGCTTTTAATAGATCTTGTATATCAAAACAGTACATTCCTAAATTTACTTCTTTGATTTGTAGTTGCTCACTATTACAATCTTTATGTTCTACTATTTCTTGTATTTTTCCAGAAACATCATGAATAATTTTTCCATATGGTATTACTTGTTCATGTACCATTGTTAAAATTGTAGCACTTTCTCCTTTTTTATTTGATTGCTCTACTAAATTTTTTAAAGTTTCTGGTCTCATTATTGGGTGATCTCCGTTTAATATAAGTACTTTACCTTTTTTCCCCTCTAATAATTTTGCAGCCTGCATTACAGCATGACCTGTTCCTAGTTGTTCCTCTTGTATAGCATATTTTACACTATCTCCTAATACTTCCTCAATTTGTTCTCTTTGATACCCTACTACAGTAATTACATTTTCAATTCCTGCTTTTTTTACATTTTCAACTGATCTTCTAATAATTTCTTTTCCATAAATTTTATGTACTAATTTTGATTTTCTTGATTTCATTCTAGTGCCTTTTCCAGCTGCCATAACAATTGCTATTACTTCTTCCATAATAACATTATCTCCTTTCTTATGTAAGCAATATATTTCTAAAATATAAATTCTCATATTAACACGACTTATATTTTAGCACAAAATAATATATAATGCAAATATTTACATTATATATTATTCATCATACTAAATTTATGTTATTCTCTACCTTCTGGTTGCTCTCCTTCTAGTTTTCTTACATCTACATAAGTTCTTCCTTTTTGTTTATGATTATATGGATTTATTCCCTTTGCTATCGAGTTTATATGATGCACAATATTTGGATATGGATGTGCATTAGGATTCTTTTTTAATGAATTTGCTATTCCCTTTACAAACTCTTTTTTACTTTCAGGTAATTTATATAAAATATTTGTTGGTACTATATTTCTACCTATGAATATATCTTCATGCCCCATATATACTGGAATTGTTGATGCTTGCATTCCAGATAAAAATGCTATTAATGTTTCTTTTTTCATATGTACTGTCATTGGCATGTTATATCCTGGATAATCTATTCCTAATAATAAAAATTCTTTATTTTCTTCTCTTCTTTGTTCATATGGTATATATCCCCAATTTATTTTTGTTTTGCTCATAAGGCTTTCAAATACTTTATATGTTATATCTAATTTGGTATCATAAATTTTTCTACTATGTAAATTCCAATATAATGTTTGCATACAATCATCTGCTAAATCATTTCTACTGTGTGGCAGTCTTTTACCAAAATAGGTTTCATAATCTTTAATATTTCTTTTTATCGTTTCTATGTGCTGTGCAGCATCACTTCTTCTTTTGTATCTTGCATTTATTTTATCAATTATTCCTTTTTTTAATATAAGTTCTTTTAAAACTTCATCATCTACATTTTCAAGACTTTCTGTATTATTCCACAAATCAAGTTCTTCTATATAGAATATTGCATCATATATTTTTCTTTTCTCTTTTGTTAATCTGTTTTGATAAAATACATTTAACAATAATAGTTCTTCTATAGATTTTTTTTCTAAATTTTCATTTTCAAATTCTTCACTTATTTCATCACTATCCTCTATTTTAAGTCCTTCTAATTGAACTCTTTGCATATTTAAATTATTTCTTTGTACATAAAACTCTATAAAATCATACCTATTTAAAAATCTAAATGAATTATTTAATAACTGTATATACCTACTTTTTAAGTCTTTATTTGAAATATTTATAAAATTTTCTAAAACTCCTTTTATTGTTTGTAATGTTATTTCTATTTTTGTACTTTTCCTTATATCTTTAATAATTTGTTTCAATAACAATTCCGAAGAATTATCTAAATCTACCGTATAAAATGGTCTATCTTCAATTTCTATATTTGTGTTAATAATTCTATCAAAAATACTTTTCATTAACTGTGGATTTTGTAGTAGATGTTTTGCAACTGAGTTTTGTATTTGTAGTCCTCCAATTGAATCTATTATTGAATTATATTCTTTAATGTCTTCATCTTCTTGTTTAAATAATTCATCCTTTTGTTCTGTTTCATTTTTCTTTTTTAATGCATCATAATGTGATAAAACTCTTTGTATAGCATCTCTTACTTCTTTTATTTTTCCTGCATTTATGTTGTCTTTTTTCATTATTTCTTTAGCAAATTCTAAATCCATGCAAACTACAACTCCTTTATTTCGCCTATTATTATATCATTTTTTATGTTTATATTAAATATCTTGCTAAAAAAATTTTTTTAAAATAGGAATAATCCTAATTTTGTTAAATATACATTAATAAAGTTAAATTTGTACAAACATTTTTCAAGGGGGTAAATTATAGATGGAAAATTTAGGCTTATATCAAGATATAGCAAGACGTACAGATGGAGATATTTACATAGGTGTTGTTGGTCCTGTTAGAACTGGTAAATCAACTTTTATAAAAAAATTTATGGATTTATTAGTAATACCAAATATTGATAACGAATTTAAGAAAGAACGTGCAAGAGATGAACTACCACAAAGTGCTGCACGGACGAACAATTATGACTACAGAGCCAAAATTTGTACCAAATGAAGCTATTGAAATTACTGTAGGCGATAATTTAAAATTAAAAACAAGGCTTGTGGATTGTGTTGGTTATCTAGTAAATAATGCTATTGGCTATTTAGAAGATGATGTTCCAAGAATGGTAAAAACTCCATGGTCTGAAGAAGAAATTCCTTTTGAGCAAGCTGCTGAAATAGGAACTAAAAAAGTAATTCAAGAACATTCTACTATTGGTATTTTAGTTACAACAGATGGTACTATTACAGATATTCCAAGAGAAGATTACATTTCTGCTGAAGAAAGAGTGGTTAAAGAATTAAAAGAATTAAATAAACCATTTATCATTATTTTAAACTCTGAAGAGCCTTATTCAGAATATACAAAAGAACTTGCAAGAAAATTAGAAGAAAAATATAAAACTGCTGTAATACCAACCAATTGTGCAGAATTGAATACTGATGATTTAAATGATATATTTGCTAGAATTCTTTATGAATTTCCTATTGATCAAATTAATATTAATTTCCCAAGGTGGGTAGATGGTTTAAATGATGAACATTGGCTAAAAAAAGGTCTGTATGATGAAATTAAAGATGCCTTTTCAGATGTTAAAATATTAAAACAAATTGATATGGGAATTGGCAGAATTCAAAAAACTGAAATTATAGAAAAAACTTCTTTAACTGAAATTACTTTAGGAAATGGAAATGTAAATATTTCAATAGATTTAAAAGAAGAATTATTTTACAAAGTTCTAACAGAAATTTCTGGTGTAGATATATGTAATGAAGGTGATTTATTCTCTATTATAACTGAACTTGCATCTACTAAGAAAGAATATGATAAAATATCCTATGCTTTAGAAGAAGTAAAACAAAAAGGTTATGGAATTGTAACTCCTTCTATGGATGAATTAATTCTAGATGAGCCTGAAATGGTAAAACAAGGCTCAAGGTTTGGTGTTAAATTAAAGGCTAAAGCACCTAGCATACATATGATTAGAGCAGATATTGAAACAGAGGTATCTCCTATTGTTGGAAGTGAAAAACAATCAGAAGAATTAGTAAATTACCTACTTTCAGAATTTGAAAATGATCCTAAGAAAATTTGGGAATCTAACATTTTTGGAAAAAGCTTACACGAACTTGTAAACGAAGGTCTACAAAACAAACTTTGCCGTATGCCAGAAGATGCTCAAGGGAAACTTCAAGAAACATTGGAACGTATAGTTAATGAAGGTAGTGGCGGATTGATTTGTATTATTTTATAAATTTTGTTTTTTAATTATTATATTATGTTAAAAATAAAACATAGATTAATTTTCTATGTTTTATTTTGCATAAAAATGTCGATTTGGTGTAAAATATAGCATTTAAAAATCTCGATTTGGTGTAAAGCTAAAGTTGTATGCATAATTTTTCACTTTTTTGGAAAATACTATATAAAACAAATTTTATAGAGGTTATTAAAATGGAAAATTCAAAAAAGAAAAACTTTTTTCAGGTTTTTAACGATTTCTTTAGTTATCAAGAAAAAACTGAATATGACTTTACTGTTCCAGAAAAGGCTGATGAAAAAAAGGAAAATGATTTAAATTATGAGGATGAAACAAATAAAAAAATAAATGAAGCAAAAAATATTTTTCCATCTCTTAGTGTTAATTTAGAATATATGAAAGTTAGATATAATTTACTAATTAATAGTGATATTGTTATAAGAGAATTTACTTTAACTGCACGAAATAAACAATACTCTGCTTTCCTTCTTTATATAGATGGAATGGTTGATTCTAAATTAATAAATGATTTTGTTTTAGAGCCTTTGATGTTAAAAAATAGAGCTAATCTTTTTGATAATGATGAAACTAAAGTTGTTTCTGAAGCTATAACAAATAATATTAGTGTTAGAAGAATAAAAAAATTTAATTTATTAGATTATATTTATAATAACTTAATACCTCAAAATAGTATTAAAAAAGTGCAGAAATTTGATGAACTTATATCAGGAATAAATTCTGGAAATTGTGCTTTATTTATAGATACTTTAGATACAGCATTTGATATAGATGTAAAAGGTTTTAAACAAAGAGGTGTCGAAAAACCTAATAATGAAATAGTAGTTAGAGGCTCTCAAGAAAGCTTTTCTGAAAATATTAGAACAAATACTTCATTAATAAGAAGACTTGTTAATAATGAAAATTTAATAATAGAAAATATTGATGTCGGAAAGTTAAGCAATACTAAATGTGCTGTTTGTTATATGAAAAATATTGCTAATAATGATTTAGTTGGTGAAGTAAAATTTAGATTAAATAATATAGATGTTGATTATCTTATCTCTTCTGGACAATTAGAACAATTAATTGAGGATAACGGAAAATTTAGCTTACCACAATTAATTTCAACAGAAAGACCTGATAAAGCAACAAATTATTTACTTGAAGGAAGAGTTGTTGTAATAGTTAATGGTAGCCCATACTGTTTAATTGCTCCTGGAACTTTTATTGATTTTATTTCTTCACCAGAAGATTTAAACTTAAAATTTCAATTTGCAAATTTATTAAAAATTATTAGGATACTTGCTTTTATTATAACTTTATTGCTTCCTGGATTATATATTGCAATTACGAACTTTCATCAAGAGTTAATACCTACTGAATTACTTTTTGCGATAGTTGCTTCTCGTGAGTCTGTCCCATTTCCTATTATTTTTGAAATTTTTCTAATGGAATTTTCATTTGAATTAATACGTGAAGCAGGTTTACGTGTTCCTTCTCCTCTTGGCTCTACAATTGGTATAGTTGGTGCACTTATATTAGGACAAGCAGCAGTTGAAGCAAGTATAGTTAGCCCTATCCTTATAATTATTGTTGCAATAACAGGTATTGCATCTTTTGCTATTCCAGATTTTTCACTTAGCTTTCATTGTAGATTGTTAAGGTTTGCATATATAGTATTAGGATATATTTTTGGTTTCCTCGGGATTGGAATTGGTTTATTTATTCATTTCTTGGTTTTAGCTACTTTAAAATCCTTCGGTTATCCATACTTGCAACCATATGTTCCTGTAACAAGGGATTACAAAGGATTTTTACTTGCACCAGCATGGAAAAGGGAACACAGAGCCGATTTTCTTAATACCAAAAGACCTAATAAACAAAATAAGATTAGTATGAAATGGAAATATTCTAATAATAAATAATGTATGTTTATTAAATGTTATTTAAATTTAAATAATATAAATAAAAATTTAAAATAAATGAAAATATATAAATATATTCATTCATTTATAGAGATAGGAGATTGACAAAATGAATTATACAAAAATTGGATCAATTGAAGCTATATTTTTAATTTTAGTTGTCGTATTAAATCATATTGTTTTAAATTTACCTAAAAATTTACTAGATGCTTGTGGTAGTTCTACTCCTCTTAATGTTATATTCATTAGTATTTTACTTTTTATATTTTTATATTTTGTAATAAAACTTTTTAAGAAATTTGCTAATAGTGATATAGTTGATGTGTCCGAATTTTTAGGTGGTAAATTGTTAAGAAATATTATGGGTATTTTATACATTTGCTATTTTATTGTAATTTCTAGTACATTGCTTAGAAATTTTTGTGAAATTTTAAGAATTGTATATTTCCCAAAAATTCCAATTTATTTTTTAGTAATTACTTTCTTGCTAGTAGCTGTAATTGCTAACTACTTTGGCTCTAATACAATTTTTAAAGCTAATTTAATAATTGTTCCATTAGTTATGATTAATTTATTAATAGCATTTTTTTGTGTAGCTTCTAGGTTTGTACCAGAAAAAATTTTTCCAATATTAGGTTATGGATTTAATGAAACTTTTATTTCAGGTGCTACAAATATATTTGCATTTACTGGTATTTCATATATATACTTCTTACTACCTATGCTTAAAGAAAAACAAAATTTTAAATCAATAAGCTTCATAGGTATTGGAATATCTACTTTATATGTTTTATTAAGTGTAGTTTCATTATTGTTCTCATTTTCTGATGTTTTATCAATAAATGAAATTTCGCCTATATACTTTTTAGTAAGATCTGCTGATTTTGGAAGATTTCTTCAAAGACCTGATGCAATATTCTTTTTAGGTTGGATACTTTGTCTTATGTCTTATATAAGCATTAGTATATTGTTTATTACTAGAATTTTCAAAAAAATTGGTAACCTAAAATCTAGAAAACCTATTATTTATATAACAGCTGTCTTATTATTTATTGTTGCACTTCTTCCTAAAGGCATGGTTGAAATACGTTTTATACAAAATATTGTATTTAAATATTCTACTATTATTTTAGTTTTTGTTATATCATTTATAATTTTAGTTTTAGCAAATTTAAAATATAAGAGAACTCACAAAGTACCTGATAAGGAGGCTGATTTATAAATGAAATCTACTTTTAAAAAGCATATTTCACTATTTTTAGTTTTAACAATTTGCCTATTTTCACTTTCTGGTTGCTATAATATTTATAATATTGACCATTTAGCTTATGCAGTTGCTATTGGATTAGATGTAGGTGAAAATAATTCATTAAAAATTAGTTTCCAACTTTCTATTCCTGGAGGCTCTTCTGATAGTGGTAGTAGTGGTTCTTCCCAATCAGATAATTCTGTAGTTAATACAATTGAATGTTCTTCCATAAATTCAGGAATAAATTTACTTAATAGTTATATAAGTAAAGAACTTAACCTTTCACATTGCAAGGTTATAGTGTTCTCCGAAGAATTTGCATATACTGGAATTTCAGAAAGCCTTTACACTTTAATAAATAATGTTCAAATCCGCCCAGATTGTAATATTATTATTAGTAGATGTAGTGCATCATATTTTTTGGAAAACTCTAAGCCTTTGCTTGAAAAGCTATCTGCAAGATACTATGAAATAACTCCAAGTTCTAGTGATTATACTGCTTACACTGAAAGTGTAACACTTAGTCAATTTTTTTCAGATTTTAATAACACATTTTCTCAATGTTATGCAATACTTGGTGGAATAAATACAGATACAACACACTCTACAGATAATACTGAAAATAATTTTGATAAAGATTCAAATAATAAAGCTAATGAAACTTCAATATCTAGTAAAGCTAATATTGAGAATATGGGACTTGCTGTATTTTATGGAGACAAGTTAGTAGGAGAATTAACTGGTATAGAAGCACTTTGTCATCAAATTATTACAAATAAATTAAATGTTTGTACCATAACTATTGCTAGCCCTTTTGAAGAAGGAAAAACGATAAGTTTACGTCTGCGTTTGAAGGATAAAACCAAAAATAAAGTACAACTTGCAGATAGTGGTCCATACATTAGTTCAAATATAAAATTAGAAGCTAGAATTCTTACAATGGACGAAAATTCTCAATATTTAGATGAAAAAAATATTGCCATACTAGAAAAATATGCAAATTCATATTTAACAAACCATCTATATGAGTATTTATACAAAGTTTCTAAAGAGTATAATTCTGATATTGATGGTTTTGGAAAGTATGCTGTTAATAATTTTCTTACATGGGAAGACTGGATAAATTATGATTGGCTATATAACTTTAAAAATTCTTTTTTTAATGTAGAAGTAGATACTGATATTAAATCTGGTTATATATTAATGGAAACATAGTATTTAGAAAGGATTTGATTATATGAAAATTTTACTTTTTCTTTTAACTTTATTTATATTCATTAAAACTGTATACTACGCTATATATGAAATAAAAGAAAATAATAATAAAACATCTGGAATTTTTATTATTATCCTTTCTATAATATGTTTAATTCTTCCAAATGTTTTAATAGATTTTAATATAAATATATCTAGCTAAAGGTAAATTAATAATTTGCCTTTAGCTAGACTATTATATCTCTTTTTAATAATTTATTTTTTATTTCTCCTGTTCCAATAAATATGTTATTTTCGTTTTTAATCCTATATACTCCATCCTCTAGTTCTTTACTTAATTTCACTCCATTTAGAAACAACTGTATTTGCTCATTATCTAAAAATATTTCTTTCTTGTCTTTTACAATTTCTTCGAAATTAATAAAATATTTATTTAAAAACACTTTATTATCTTTATTTGCTTTTAACACATCTAATTTTACAGCTTGTCCTTTATTAAACCTTCCCACTTCTAGCCTATCTAATTCAGCCATACATCCAATTGTATTCAATTTTTTTGCAATATCCTCACATAGTACTCGTATATATGTTCCTTTAGAACATTTAACTGTAAAAGTAATTTCGTTTTGAATATTATCATATTCATTCAAATTAATATCATAAATTTGAATAATTCTTGGCTCTACTTTAACCTCTTGCCCTTTACGAGCATATTCATATAATTTTTTACCATTTATTTTTATTGCTGAATACATTGGTGGGTATTGTTTTTGTATTCCTATTATACTTTTTAAAGTTTCTTCTATCTTATTAAAAGAAATTTCAGCTTTATTTATATTTCTTGTTTCAAGAATATTTCCAAATATATCTGCTGTATCAGTTCTTATTCCTAATTTTAGTTTTGCTTTATATGTTTTATCATGTTCTATTAAATATTTGGATAATTTCGTTCCTTTTCCTATTAAAATTGGTAATACTCCTGTAGCATTTGGATCTAAAGTTCCTGTATGACCTGTTTTTTCATTAAATATTTTTTTTACAATTGCCACAACATCATGTGAAGTATAACTTTTTTCTTTGTCTATTACTATTATTCCATCCATACATTTTCTCCAAAATAGCTTAAATTATTTTAGATGCTTTTTTACTTCATTAATTATCTTTTCTTTTGCTTCCTCAAGTGGTAAATGAATTGAACAGCCAGCTGCACGCACATGGCCTCCACCACCAAACATCATACAAACATCAGATACATTAACATATTCATTAGATCTTAAAGAGCCTTTGAAAAAGCCATCCGCTTCTCTTAATAATATAGAAACTTCAACCCCTTCAATTGTTCTTCCAATATCTACTAAACCGTCATGGTCTCCATTTTTTGCATTAACATTTTTTTCATCTTCTTTAGTTATATATGTAAATGCAATTTTTCCATCTTCTAATAATTCTAGTCTATCTATTGCAAGTTTTGTAAGAGCAAAATTTCCCTTTGTTCTTACTTCTAAAACTTTTCTATATACTTCTGATACATTAACTCCTATACTTAATAACCATGATGTAAATTCAAAAGTTTCCTTTGATGTTCCTGAATATTTAAAGCCTCCTGTATCAGTTATAATTCCAGCAATTAAACAAGTACCTATCTCTTTTGTTATATCTACTCCTAAATATTCTAAAACTAAAATTAAAATTTGACAACATGCTGGTGCATCTGGATTTACAAAATTATAGTCTGCAAACATTTTATTACTTCCATGGTGATCTATATTAATTGTTACTTTTGCATTTTCAAAATATTTTGCAAATCCATTTAATCTTTTAACATCTGCTGCATCTAAAGCAATAGCTAAATCATATTTTTCGTCTTCTTGCCCTTGTTTTTTTATTTCTTCTGCACCTTCTAAAAAATTAAATGTTTCAGGATATTCTGGTATAATTAAATCTACTTGTTTATTTAATTGTTTTAATGCATTGTACATTGCAAGTGAACTTCCAATTGCATCACCATCTGGTGATTCATGTGTTAGTATTACAATTTTACCTGCATTTTTTATTTCTTGTTTTATATTATCTAAAGTCATTATTCGTCTCCTTTATTTTCTGGTTTTATATCCTTCATTATATCTTTTAAAATAGAATCAATTTTTGCTCCATATTCAATAGAATCATCTAACTCAAATATTAATTCTGGTGTAATTCTTAAATTAATTCTTTTAGCAATTTCTGACCTTATATATCCTGATGATTTTTTTAGTCCAGCAAAGGTTTCTTTTAAGTTTTTAGAGTTTAATATACTTACATATATTTTTGCATATTTTAAATCTGGTGTAATTTTAGCTTTTGTAACACTTATTAAACCTGTTATATTTGGATTATTAAGTTCATAATTAATTATATGACTTATTTCTTTTTTTAATTCCTCA
Organism: uncultured Clostridia bacterium; assembly: GCA_944390975.1. Taxonomy (GTDB): domain Bacteria; phylum Bacillota; class Clostridia; order TANB77; family CAG-508; genus RGIG8482. The sequence continues at coordinate 57,445 of CALXRX010000009.1, forward strand.
TTTATCCTTTCAAATCTTGTATTATCTTTAGGCATAATTTTTACCCCCTTTTAGTTTCCTCCATTACATATACTTCTAGAGTATCTCCTTCTATTATGTCATTATAATCTTCTATTTGAAGTCCACATTCATAACCTTTAGCAACTTCTTTTGCATCATCTTTAAATCTTTTTAAGGATACTAATTTTCCATCATGAATAACTACATTATTTCTAATAACTCTTATTCCAGCATTTCTTGCAACTTTTCCTTCTGTTACATAACATCCTGCAATTGTTCCAACACCACTAACTTTAAATGTTTGTCTAACTTCTGCATTACCTATTACTTTTTCCTCGTAAACTGGATCTAACATTCCTTTCATAGCAGCTTCAACATCTTCTATTGCTTGATATATTACTGAATATTGTTTTATTTCTACTTCGTCTTTTTTTGCAACTTCTTTTGCAATTGGATCTGGTCTTACATTAAATGCAATTATAATTGCATTAGATACTTTAGCAAGTGTAACATCACTTTCAGTAACACCACCTACATTTGAATGTATTACTTTTACTTGAACTTCTTCATTAGTCAATTTTTCTAAACTTTGTGTTACAGCTTCTACTGAGCCTTGAACATCTGCTTTAACAATTAAGTTTAATTGTTTTAAGTTTCCTTTTTCTATTTGACTAAATAAATCATTTAATGTTACTCTAGCTGTTGCATTTATAGATTTTTCTCTTTCTTGACGTTTTCTTCTTTCAATTAAATGTTTAGCTGTTTTTTCATCTTTTACTTCATAGAATGTATCACCTGCTGTTGGTACTTCTGTTAAACCAGCTATTTCAACTGGTGTAGATGGTCCTGCTTTTTTTACTCTTTTTCCTTTATCATCTGTCATTGCCCTAATTCTACCTATTGTAGATCCAACTACTATTGTATCACCTACATCTAAAGTACCACGTTGTACAAGCATTGTTACTACTGGTCCTCTTGCTTTATCTAATTTTGCTTCTATTACAGTTCCTTTTGCTTGTTTATTAGGATTTGCTTTTAATTCCTTCATATCTGCTACTAATAGTACCATCTCTAATAGAGTATCTATATTAATATGTTTTTTAGCAGAAATTTCTACAAATATTGTATCTCCGCCCCACTCTTCTGGTACTAAATCATATTTTGTAAGTTCTTGTTTTACTCTTTCTGGATTAGCTCCTTCAACATCTATTTTGTTTAATGCTACAATAATTGGAATTCCTGCAGCTTTTGCATGGTTAATTGCTTCTATTGTTTGAGGCATTACTCCATCATTTGCTGCTACTACAAGTATTGCAATATCTGTTACTTGAGCCCCTCTTGCTCTCATGCTTGTAAATGCTTCGTGTCCTGGTGTATCTAAAAATGTTATTTCTCTATCATTAATTTTTACTTTGTAAGCACCAATATGTTGTGTAATTCCTCCTGCTTCCCCTTCTATAACATTTGTTTTTCTTACAGCATCAAGTAATGAAGTTTTTCCATGGTCTACATGCCCCATTACTACTACTACTGGTGGTCTTGGTTGTAATTCGCTTTCTGAATCTTCTGTTTCATCAAATAAGATGTCTTCTTCTGTTACAGTTTCTTTCTTAATTGCTGTTATACCAAACTCTTCTGCAATAAGAAATGCTGTATCAAAATCTATTTCATTATTAATTGTAGCAAGTACACCATAACCTAATAATTTCTTTATAACATCTGATGCTGGTTTCTTTATTTCTTGTGCAAAGTCTTTAACTGTTACTGGATCTGGTATAGTAACTTGTGTTAATTCAAATATTTTTTGCTTATTTCTTGGTGCTTCTTGCTTGTTATTATTATTTACTCTTTTTTTATTTTTCTTACCTCTTTGTGTTGTTAAATCGTAGTAATCTAACATTCCTCCATCTTGTTCATCAAACATATTTGAAAGTCTATCTCTTTGTTTTAAACTTTTTAGTTTGTCTTCATCAAAGTAATTATCATTTCTTCTTTGTCTTGTATTTTTCTTTCCTTTATTTTCTTCAAATCTGTTTTGTTTTTGTTTGTCTATTGATTTGTTATATTCTCTTACTACTTCTTTTTCAACAACATCTGTCATTATGTTTTTTATATTCTTTTCAATTCCTTTTTCATCAAGAGGCTTTTTATTATATCCTTCTTTATTTCTAAAGCCATTATTTCTATTTTGATTGTTGTTCCTATAATTATTATTTCTGTTTTGGTTATTATAATTCCTTCCTTGATTATTGTAACCATTATTTGAATTATTATTTTTATAATTATTATTTCTATTTTGATTATTATAATTTCTACCTTGATGGTTATATTCGTTTTGGTTTTTGTGTAAATTATTTTTTTCGTGAATTGGTTGATTTTCTTTTACTTTACTTTCTTCTTTTTTATCCTTTTTTTCAACCTCACTAGTACTTTGCATTTTTTCAGTATCTTTTTCTATTACCTTTTCTTCTTTTTTTGCTTCTTGGGTAGATTCAGGAGTTTCTACTACTGTAGTAGTATCTTTTGCAGGTTGTGTTTTTTCCTCTTTTTTTAAACCAAATAATTCACTTACTGTTAGTGGTTTAGTTGGTTTATTTCTATACACAATATTGTAATCCTTATTTGTATTTCTTTCTACAAATCCTACTTGTTTTTTATGCTCTTCAATTTTTCTCTTTTTTTCTTCTTCTTCTCTTTTTGCCATCTCTTCATCAGATATTATAACTTCTCTTCTTATAATAACTGGTGCTTGTGGTTGTGCTTTTTCTTTTTTACTTTTTGTTTCTGTAGTATTTGCTTTTTCTTCTTTTACATTTTTCTTTTTGCTATTATTACTATTAAAACTTTCTTCTATTTTTGCTGCAACATCTTCCTCTACTGAGCTTAAATGATTTTTTACACTTATTCCCATGCTTGTTGCTCTTTCAATAATTTCTTTACTGGTTAAGTTAAGCTTTTTTGCTATTTCATGTATTTTAATCTTACCCAATAATTTCACCCCCATTAATTATTTTTTCAATTTCCAATGCAAAGTTTTTATTTTTTATTCCTATAACTGCTTTGTTATTTTTCCCTATTGCATTACTTAATTCTTCAATTGTTCCAAAGAAAATAATTTTTGTATCGTTTTGCTTACATATGTCATCTAAATTTTTCTTCGTTCTTTGTGATGCATCTTCAGCTACTATTACTAGTTTAATTTTTTTTCTTGTAATTAAATCTATACATGCATCTGTACCAAAACAAATATCTCCTGCTTTTGTACATAACCCTAATAATCCAAATACCCTTTTTTTATTCGTCAATCATTACACCTCTTAATTTCTCATAAATATCATTATCTATTTGCTGTTCAAATACCTTTTCTAATCTTTTTGTTTTTATTGCGTTTTTTAGACATTCTATATTATTACATAAATATGCTCCTCTACCTGGCAATTTTCCAGTTTTGTCTATATTTATTTCTCCATCTTTATTTTTTACAATTCGTATGAGTTCTTTTTTATCTTTTTTTATATTGCATCCCATACATGTTCTTTGTGGCATTTTCTTCATATAGATACGCCTCCATTATATTTCTTAGTTTATTCTTCAACCTCTGTAACATTTTCTTCTTCATCTTCGTTTTCATTTTCATTTTGCATGTTTTCTATCATTTTTCTAAATTGTGATTCAGATTTAATATCTATTTTTTCCCAATTTGTAAGTTTTGCAGCAAGCCTTGCGTTTTGACCTGCTTTACCAATTGCAAGTGATAATTGATCATCAGGAACAATAACTTGTGCAAATTTTTCTTCTTCTTTTATATCTACTGCTAAAACTTGTGCTGGAAGTAATGCTGATGCAATATATATTGCTGGATCTTGATTCCATTCAATAACATCAATTTTTTCTCCATTTAATTCATTTATTATATTTTGAATTCTAACTCCTTTTTGTCCAACACATGAGCCTACAGGATCTATATTTTCATTATTAGAATATACTGCAACTTTACTTCTATATCCTGGATCACGTGATACACTCTTTATTTCAATTAGTCCTTCATATATTTCTGGTATTTCAAATTCAAATAATTTTCTTACAAAATCTGGACATGCTCTTGATACAATTACTTGTGGTGTTCCTTTTACTCCTTTTACTACATCTTGTACATATCCTCTTATTTTGTCATTTACTTTATAGTTTTCAGTTGGAATTTTTTCTTTTGCAGGCATAATTCCTTCTAATTTTCCTAAGTCCATAATTACAACATTAGAATCTACTTTTTGAATTATTCCTGAAACAATTTCACCTTTTCTATCATTAAATTCTGTATATATTATTTCTCTTTCTGCTTCTCTTAATTTTTGAACTATTACTTGTTTTGCTGTTTGAGCTGCAATTCTTCCAAAATCTTTTGGTACTATTTCAATATCTACTGTATCCCCAATTTCTAATTTTTTACTTATTTGCTTTGCTTGCTCAACATTTATTTGTAATTTAGAATCTTCTACTGCTTCTACTACTTCTTTTACTGCATAAAGATGTGTTGCTCCTGTTTGCTTATCTATTACTACTTTTACATTTTCAGCAGAATCAAAGTTTCTTTTATATGCTGTAACTAATGCTGTTTCAATTGCTTCTATTACATATGATTTTTTTATTCCTTTCTCATTTTCTAATTCTTCTAATGCTAAAATTAATTCTTTATTATCTATTGCCTTCATTTTTCTTTATACCTCCTATTTTATTAATCCCAATTATATTTTGTTTTTATTAATGAAATATTTTTTCTTTCTAAAGTAATTTCATTATTTTGAATTTCTAAAATAATTTCATTTTTAGTAAAATCTTTTAATATTCCGTCTATTTTCTTTTTGTTTTCTATTGGCTTAAATAAACTTACTTCTACTTCTTTGCCAATATTACTATTTAAATGTTTTTCTTTTCTTAAAGTTCTTTCTATTCCAGGTGAAGATACTTCTAAAAAATACTGTTCTTTTATATAGTCTGCTTTATCTAGTAAATCCATAATACCATCATTTACTTTTTCACAATCTTCTAAATCAATTCCTTTTTGATTATCAATAAATATTCGTAAAAAATAGTTTTTTCCTTCTTTTGCATATTCTACATCATATAGTTCATATCCTAAATCTTCAATTTTATTTTTTACTAAATCTTCAACCTTTTCTTCAATATTTGCCAATAAAAAACCTCCCTTTATACAACCAAGGAGTGGGATTTGCTCCCACTCCTCTAGTTTTCATATTAGTCAATAATTATTATATCCTCATTTTTCCAAAAAATCAAGCTTTTTTGGAATTTTTTTATATTCAACCTTTTTTATATTCAGTAAATGTAATACTCCATTTTTACATTTCAACTAATTCATATGGTGAAGTATTACTTCCATCTCCTGCATTTGTTTTTATTCCAGGTTTTAATGTTATAACTGGTCGAACTCCTGATTCTTTACAAGCCAAATAAGATTGATTAGAATAAACTCTCCAAAAATAGTAATTTATAGACATTCCTCCACTTTTATTATAATTTGTTAATGTAAAGCAATAGCCTCCATTGCTATCATGTACCACCATCCTTGATGCTAACCAGTACGTTTTAGGAATACCTGAAATACGTAAATTATCCATAGTCTCTTTATCTTTATTATAATTTTCATCTGCAACTTTCCATCCAGAATCATAACTACCATTATATTGGAAATCTAATTCGACAGTTTCTTCTGTAACATCTTGTGGATTTAAAGGATCACTTCCAACACATCTTCCTTTTATAGCATATTTAGGATTTATATAGTTTTCACAAAAAGTATTTAATGTATCTACTGCATTGTTATATCCTATTTTTGCTTTATCCACATTTATCTTATTGCCTAACAAGATATTATCTGTAACTGTATCAGCACTTATAATCTGCAATCCATAAACATCATCATTGTACAATACTTGCCATAAACCTGTATAACTGCTTGTATTAAAGGTTTGGGTTGTATCTTGTCCTGTTTGTTCTGGAGTTAAGCTAAACGACTTAGCTTCTGGTGTATATTTAACATAATCTCCTGGTTGTACTACTGTACTTAACAATTCAAGTTCAACTGTTACTGTACAAGTTGCTTTTATTCCACTACCATCCTGAGCTTCTGCTGTTATTGTTACTTTTCCTTCTTGTATAGCCGTTATTGTTCCATTTTCTACTTTTGCTATTTCCGCATTGCTACTTGTCCATTTTAAATTTTTATTATATGCATCACTTGGCTCTATTGTTGCAATTAAAGTTTCAGTTTTATTTACTCCTAAAGTTACCTCACTTTTGTTTAATGTTATCTTAGTTATTAATTGTTGTTTTGTCGTAAACTGTTTTCGAGTATTTATATTTCCTGCCTCATCTTTTACCCATACATAGTATGTTGTTCCTTGTGTTAAATTATCTATTGTTACATTT
>CALXRX010000010.1 GCA_944390975.1 uncultured Clostridia bacterium
ACCATTTTCTTTCAATTTCACCTTTTTTTATACTATATGTTGTATTATTCATGGTAATAAATACCCTCCATTCATTAATTCTCTTTGTATATTGCATAAATGTGAAATAAACCACCGGGGAGAAGTTTAAAACCATTTTATACAATAATGCTTAATTATTCTATTACAAAATTAAGAAAAAGTCAATATTTAGACAAGAATTTATTTACAATTATATAAATTTAATGATATAATCGAACTATGATATGGAAGGATTGATGAATGAATGAAGATTAATTTTAGAACTATCATATTTGCTATAATAATTATTATATGTATTTTTGCAGTTAATTTTGCTGTATATTGGCAATTTTTTAGGGAAGGTGAAGATGTACAAACACCAAGTAATACAATAAGTACAAATCAAAATACTGTTCAAATAGAAGAAAACTTTAAAAATATATTTGAAAACAGATTAGACTATCAAGGATATGATGTAAATACAACAGGAGTAATTAAAATTAATTCTAGTGAAGATTTAATTTATACATGGGTTACAAAAGAAAGCGTTGTTGAAAATAGATATGATTTGGATTTAAATATACCAAGAGTAAACATATCTAATACATCAGTAGAAAAGTTTAATGAAAAAATAAAGGAATTATATGTAGATAAAGCAAATGATATTATTCTAAATGCAACTAACAATACAATTTATACAGTTGAGTATATGAGTTATATAAATACAAATATTTTATCATTAGTAATTAAATCTACATTAAAAGAAGGAAATAACCCTCAAAGAGTTATTATTCAAACATATAATTATAATTTAAGTACAAATGAAGAAATTACACTAAAACAATTACTAGAAATTAAAGGCTTACAAGAAAGTACTGTAAAAAATACAGTATTAAGTAAAATACAAGAAGCTAATAGAGAAGCAGAGGATTTGAAAAATTTAGGATATAATGTATTTGTAAGGGATTTATCTAGTGATATATATGAAATTCAAAATACAGAAAATTTCTTTTTAGGTGCTAATAATTATTTATATATCATATATCCATATGGAAATTCAAATTATACAGATGAAATGGATGTTATAGTATTTTAAGATAGAAAATAAAGAATAAAAAATCGGCTATCTACCAATAGCCGATTTTCGAAAATAAAAGGGGATGTTTAAATATAAGAAAATTTCATAAATCTCATAATAACATTTCTTATATTTTAAAGGGAGTATATGGAGTAACAAATATACTCCCTTTGTATGTATATATAATATAAGATGAATTTGTCCATTTTGTGAATAAAAAGTGTAATATTAGAAAATTAATTATTAAGAAAATAAAATAAAAAACTCTTAGTTTTTAAGAACTAAAAGTTTTTTTGTTTAAATAAAATTATTAAATTTAAGGTTGTTCTGCAAGTGTTATAGTTATTTCAATTTCTTGCCCATTTCTATTTACCTTTAACTTCATTTCATCTCCAATTTTATGAGAATTCTTGATTTTGTTTAATTCATCCATTGTTGTAATTTTTGTTCCATCAGCTTTAATAATTACGTCTCCTACCTTTAAACCAGCTCTTTCTGCACTAGAAAAATCTTCAATCTCTTTTACATAAACACCAACAACAAGATTATTAAATTCAGCCGTTTTTTCATCTAATTCAAGGCCAGTTATTCCAATATAAGGTCTTTTAACTTTGTTGTATTGAATTAATTGTTCATAAATATCTATAGTAGAATTTATAGGAATAGCAAATCCCATACCTTCAACACCTGTTCCAGAAAGCTTTAATGTATTTATACCAATTACTTTTCCTTCAGCATTTACTAAAGCACCACCGCTATTTCCAGCATTAATTGCAGCATCTGTTTGAATTAAAGTATAACTTTTTCCGTCTGAATCTGTTACTTCTCTATTAACTGCACTAATTACACCACAAGTAACACTGCTTTGCATACCTAGTGGATTACCTATAGCCATAGAAAATTCGCCAACTTTTACACTATCAGAATCACCTAATTCAGCAGCTGTCAATCCAGTTTTTTCTATTTTTATAACAGCTAAATCTGTTTGTTCATCTGTACCAACAATTTTGGCTTCATAAGGTGTTTCATCTTCATATAAATATACTATAACTTTACTAGCTTCTGCTACTTCATAAAATGAATTATTAGAAGTAGAATTTACAATATGATTATTAGTTAAAATATAACCATCTTCACTTATAATAATACCAGAGCCTTCTGCTGTAGAAGTTCCTCCTTTTGAAAATACAGAATTAATTGAATATTCTACTTGAATACCAACAATTGATGGCCTTACTTTATCTGCAACATTAATTGCTGTTTCATTATAGTTAGATAAAGAAACTTGCGTTAAAGTTCCGCTAGTTGTATTACTTTTTTCTGTACTTGAACTAGAAGCAGTAACAGAAGAATTGTTGATTCCAATAATTTTATCTTTTATTTCAGGAACACCAAAACAAGTTCCAATTACAAGAGTTGTACCTAATATTCCTGAACAAAAAGGTAATAAAATACTTCTTGCAAAATTTCCTTTTTTCTTTTTATTTTCGTTTTCAGAAAAATCAACTATCTTATATTCAGTAGATTTATTATTTGAATTATCATCCATTTAAATTACCTCCAAACTATATTTAATATAACCTAAAACATTCTTATAATACAATACTTTTGTGAATTATGTGTGAAAAAAATATGGAATAATAAAATAAAATAACATTTTTTCTTGAAAATAATTTCATTAATATATATAATAAAGATGAAATATTAAAATAAGCTTAAAAGGAGTAAAAAATGATTTGGAAAAAAGAAAAGGGTGTTACAATAATTGTGCTTGCAGTTACAGTTATTGTACTTGCAATATTAGCTTCTGTTACATTATATGTAGGAACTAATATTATAAAAAGAGCAAATCTTCAAAATGTTAATACAAATATGATGCTAATTCAAGCAAAAACAAAAACAATAAAGGAACAAGCAGCTTTTAATAACGATGATACACTGTATAAAGGAACAATTTTAACTGCGATTTCAGGAAATAAATATATAAATAATTTAATTGATAATGGAATAATTGAAGATACAAGTAAGTGGTATCTTCTTACAAGAGTAGATTTAAACGAAATGGGACTAACAAAAGTAGACATTAGTAGGGGATATCTCGTAAACTATGAAACAGAAGAAATAATTTATGTACAAGGATTTGAGCATGAAGGGAACACATATTATAAATTATCTGAATTAAAAAATTTGAAAATTGAATAAAGGAAAAGAAATGAAAGAAAAAGAATTACAAAGATTACAAAATTTGAAGCAAATAGAAGAAGAAATATATAATAAAAATGCAAATATACAATATATATGTGGAATTGATGAAGCAGGACGTGGTCCACTTGCAGGACCTGTTGTAGTAGCAAGTGTTATAATGCCAAGAGATTCACTAATAGAAGGAGTAAATGACTCTAAAAAAGTTTCTGAAAAGAAAAGAGAAGAAATATATAAAAGAATTATAGAAGAAGCTGTTAGCTACGGTGTTGGAATAATAGACCAAGATAAGATAGATGAAATTAATATATTAAATGCAACTAAATTAGGATTAACTACATCCATAAAAGAGTTAGAAGTTAAACCAGATATAATTTTAGTAGATGCACTAAACAAAATAGATACATTAGGAATTCCATATAATTCAATAATAAAAGGTGATGCAAAAACATATTCAATTGCGGCAGCCTCAATAATAGCAAAAGTAACAAGGGATAGAATAATGAGGCAATGGGATGAAATTTACCCTATGTATGGTTTTGAAAAGCATAAAGGATATGGAACAGCAATGCATATACAGGCTATTAAAGAATATGGTCTATGTCCAATTCACAGAAGAAGTTTTACAAAAAATTTTATATAAAATAGAAAGAATGTGTTTATAAAATTGTTCTAAATAAACTTTATAAATATATTATACGAGGAGATGTAAAAATGAATATTTTAGAAATAATAGCTAAAAAAAGAGACAATAAAATACTATCAAAAGAAGAAATTGATTTTTTTATTAAAGAATACTGTAGTGGAAATATAACAGATTATCAAGCAGCAGCCTTAATCATGGCTATATATATTAATGGAATGAATGAAGAAGAAACAACAAATTTAACAATGTCAATGGCATGTTCTGGAGAAATGTTAGATTTATCTGTTTTTGGAAAAAATGTTGTAGATAAACATAGTACAGGAGGAGTAGGAGATAAAATTACATTAATTTTAATGCCAATTATTGCTTCATTAGGAATACCTGTTGCAAAAATGTCTGGTAGAGGATTAGGTTTTACAGGTGGAACTATAGATAAATTAGAATCAATTCCAGGATATAACACTAGTGTTGAAATAGAGGATTTTATAGAAAATGTTAAAAATATTGGAATTAGTGTAATTGGACAAACAATGAATTTAGCTCCAGCAGACAAAAAAATTTATGCCCTAAGGGATACAATATCTTGCACAGAAAGTATACCACTTATTGCATCTAGTATTATGAGCAAAAAAATTGCAGCAGGTGCAAACAAAATAATTCTTGATGTTACATGCGGAAGTGGTGCATTTATGCAAAATGAAGAAGATGCAGTTAAATTATCTCAAACCATGAATAAAATAGGCAAATTATCTAATAGAGAAACAATATGTGTTATAACTAATATGGATGAGCCTTTAGGATATGCTGTTGGAAATAATATAGAAGTAATAGAAGCTATTAAAGCATTAAAAGGAGATATGCCACAAGATGTTAAAGAAGTTGTATTGGAACTTGGTGCATATATGATTAAGCTTGCAGGATTAGGAGAAAATATAGAGGAAAACAAAAATAAAATAATGGAGAAAATACAAAATAATGAAGCCTATCAAAAATTTATCCAGTTAGTTGAAAATCAAGGAGGAGACATTTCATACGTAGAAAATGTTGAAAAATTCCCAAAAGCTAAGTATATAATTCCAGTAATATCATCTAAAGAAGGATATGTTGAGAAGCTTAATGCAAGAAAAGTAGGAGAAATATCAGGAACTCTTGGAGCAGGTAGAATAAGAAAAGAAGATACGATTGACCAAAGTGTAGGAGTTATGATATGCAAAAAAATTTCAGATAAAGTAGAAAAAGGAGACATTCTTGCATATATATATGCAAATGATGAAGAACTAGGAAATAAAGCAAGTAAAGACTTAGAAAGTTTATATATAATGAAAAATAGTGTTGTTAAAAAACCTAAAATGATATTAGAAATTATAAAGTAAAGATAAAGAAAGAAGAATAATTATTCTATTCTTCTTTCTTTATCTTTACCACACAATTTATCATATTCTTTACATTTAATCTTATAATCCATTTGTTGAGACAAATACCTATAATACATATATGCTTGTTCATATTGTAACATAGGGTTAAACATCGGATCTCTATAAATATTGTCATTTACCATATTAGGATCAAAATTCATATTGTCATAACCATTAAAATCCATATTTCTTTCCATATAAATCACTCCCTTAAAAATATATGCATGTAAAATAAAATAATGCTATTAATTAACCTCTTTTATAAGCATAAGATTTAAATTTATAAAAAAGAAAAAAAGTAAAAATTAATATAAGCAAACCTATAGATATACTATAATAATTTCCATATGCATAAATTGGACTAATATTATTAACACTTGAGGAAAATATTGGTACAATATCAAGGTTGAAAATTGGAAAAATGTGGATAAAAACATATGTCAAAAATGCTGAAATTACACCATGTAATAATTTGCCAATAAAATATGGTTTTATTGAAATGTCAGACTTAGATATTATGCTTAATACTTGAAGTAACACACTTAATCCACCAAATCCAAGAAGAAATGATGAAATAATAATTGTAGTAGATATTGATTTTGTAGGTATTTGAACAATCCAGCTTAAACCATTTGTTAATTCTATTATTCCAGATAATATTCCTTGGACAAAATTAACATTAATTCCTAAAAAATTAAAAATTGGGTAAAATAAATTAGCTGTTAGTTGTAATAACCCAGAGTTTTTTAATATTGAAATAATAACTGAAAATAAAATTACAAATCCACCTATAATAACAATAGTATTAACAGAATTTACTATGCATTCACTTAATATTTCACCCAAATTTGAAAAAGCAATATTTTCATTATTTGATTTAGAACTATTTTTATAATACATATTTTCTGTATCTTTAAATTTCCAAAATCTAAAAATAAAACCAACAGTAATACAAGCTAAAAAATGAGTTATAAATAATAATAATCCAATTAAAGTATTTCCAAACATAGTAATTCCAACAGTGCCAATAATAAATAAAGGACCTGAATTATTTGTAAAAGCCAGTAATCTTTCTGCTTCGGCTTTTGTACAGGCTCCAGTTTCTCTAAATTTAGTAACAATTTTAGCACCAACAGGATAACCACTAATTATTCCCATAACGAAAGCATATGCACCTATTCCCGGAACATTAAAGAATGGTTTCATAAATTTATTTAAAATTTTACCAATATAAGTTACTACATTAGTGTGTCCTAATAGTTCAGTAGCAATAAAAAAAGGTAAAAGTGCAGGAACAACTGAATTTGCCCACAATAGTAATCCATTTTTTGTGGCAGACAAATTATCTTTTGAAAATAAAACTAAGCATATAGTAAATATAACTAGTAAAGCGGGTAAAATATTCTTTTTAATAGACAAAGTTATAAAATGACTTTTGCTTTTCAAATCTAAATCCTCCTAAATAATATAATTAAGTATCAATATTTATATACAATTAACTATCAATTTAAAAAAAGTAAAAAAGACTTAAATAGTAACTAAATTATTACATATATATTAAAAAAATATTGAAATATACATGTTATTATGATATATTTGTGATGTGAATTTAGGATAGGAGGAATTAATATGATAGCAATTGGAAGTAACCATGCAGGATATAAATTAAAAGAAGAAATAAAAAAATATTTAGATGAAAAAGATATTGAATATAAAGATTTTGGAGTAGAAAAAGAAGAAATAGTAGACTATCCAGAAATAGCTAAAAGAGTAAGTGAAGCTGTTTCAAAAGGAGAGTGTAAATCTGGAATATTAATTAGTAAGACAGGATTAGGAATGTCTATAGTAGCAAACAAATTTAAAAAAATAAAATGTGTACCTTGTTATGACGAATATACTGCAAAATACTCTAAATTATATCATAATAGCAATATTATTGCATTAGGAGGAGAAGATTTAAGTATAAGCACAGCAATTTGTATTTTAAGAATGTGGCTTGCTACACAATATGAAGGAGACAGAAAACAAGAACTTGAAATAATAGATGAAATAGAAAAAGAAAATATGAAATAATAGGAGGCCTACTTATGTGGGGAGATATTGCAATTGCGTTTTTACTTGCATTTATTACAGCATTTGTTGTTACACCCTATACTATTAGACTTGCAAAAAAAGTAGGAGCGATAGATTTACCAAAAGATGAGAGAAGAATTAATAAAAAACCAATGCCACGTCTTGGAGGACTTGCTGTTATTGCTGGATTTTTAGTTTCTATAATATATTTAATTACCATTATGGGAATAGAAGGAACTATAAATTTAGTTGAAGAACAATATTATATTAAATTAATAGGTTTTTTTGTTGGAGGATTGGTTATAATACTAACATGCTTTATAGATGATGTTAAAGGAATTTCACCATTAGTAAAACTTTCTGGACAAATTGTTGCAGCTATAATAATAATAAAGTGTGGAGTTAGAATTGAGCATATAAATATACCATTTCTAGAAACACAAGAATTAATGCAGTTAAATGAAGCATTTTCAATAATACTAACACTTGGGTGGATAGTAGGAATTACAAATGCTATTAACCTAATAGATGGTTTAGATGGTTTATCATCTGGAATATCTTTAATTTCTTGTTTATCATTAATAATTATATTTTCATTAAATGATTCTCCTTTAATTGCAATAATAATGATTACAGCTTTAGCAGGTGCTTTAACAGGATTTTTACCATTTAATTTTAATCCTGCAAAAACATTTATAGGGGACACAGGATCTAATTTTTTAGGATACTCTTTAGCTGTTATATCTATATTAGGAGTTGCAAAAACATATACAGCAATAGTAATTATAGCACCTTTAATAGTTCTTGCACTTCCAGTATTTGATACATTGTTTGCAATAATAAGAAGGCTTATAAAAGGAAAATCACTAAAAGCAGTGGTAATGCCAGATAAAGGACATTTGCATCATAAGATGCTAAAAAAAGGTTTTACACAAAAAGAAGCAGTTTTAACTTTATATGGAATTAGTGCCACATTTGGAATGTTTGCAATAATACTTTTAGAAAGTGGAATATGGAAAGCAATGTCATTTGCGTTAATCGTAGTTGCGGTAATAGCACTAGGATATAAAAATATATTTAAATTAAGAGGAGGTAATGAAATGTACAGATGTTTAGCATGTGGATATGAATATAATCCAGAAATAGGAGATCCAGATAATGGAATAGCACCAGGTACTGCATTTGAAGATTTACCAGATACATGGGTATGCCCATTATGTGGAGTTGGAAAAGATATGTTTGAAGAAGTTCAATAAAATGAATAAAAAATATATCAAATATGAATAAAAATTATACCATAAATAAATTAGAACTTTTAATTTCTATTTATTTATGGTATAATTTTTTAGTATAGATGTGTAAATTGCAAGGAAAATAAAATGTTAAAAATATTTTTTGGTAATATAGAGTTTAAATCAGAAAGGAATGAAATTAGAAATGGAAAATAAAGATAGAATTATAAAATGCTTAGCATATGATGGCAAAGTAAGCATTGTATGTGCAGATACAACATATTTAGTAGAACAAGCAAGAAAAATACATGATTTAAGTCCTGTAGCAACAGCAGTTTTAGGAAGAACATTAACTATTTCAAGTATTATTGCAATTAATATGAAAAATACAACTGATAAGTTAACAGTACAAATAAGGGGAGATGGGCCTATTGGAAGCATAGTAGTTGTAGCTAATAATTTTCCAAAACTAAAAGGTTTTGTAGGAAATAACTTGTTAGATATTCCATTAAATGAAGATGGAAAGTTAGATGTTGGAAAAGCAGTTGGAAAAAATGGTTTTCTAAATGTAATAAAAGATATAGGGTTAAAAGAGCCATACGTAGGTATAGTTCCACTTGTATCAGGTGAGATAGCACAAGATTTTACAAATTATTTTGCCACTTCTGAACAAACACCATCTGTTGTTAGTTTAGGAGTGTTAGTAAAATCAGAAGGTGTTAAAAAATCTGGAGGATATGTTTTAACATTAATGCCTGATGCAACAGAAGACATTATTGAAAAAATAGAAAAAAGTGTAGAAAATATAGAGCAAGTAAGCAAAATGTTAGATGAAAATATTTCTTTAATAGAAATTGCAAAAAAAGTTACTGGAGATGAAAATATTAAACTAATTGAGGAAAACATTATACCTGTTTATGAGTGTGATTGTAGTAAAGAAAATATGGAAAAAAGTTTAATGGCAATAGGGAAAGATGAATTAAAAGATATTATTGAAACACAAGGGGATATAGAAACAGTATGCCATTTTTGTAATAAAAAATATAATTTTAGTAAACAAGAATTACAAAATTTAGTAGATGATATTTAAATGATTGGAGTAAATATGAAAAGAGTTTTATTGGGAATGAGTGGAGGAGTAGATAGTTCAGTATCAGCTATTTTATTAAAAGAAGCAGGTTATGAAGTAATAGGGGCAACTATGGAGTTATGGCAAGATAATAATAGAGAAAAAGGTTGTTGTTCTTCTAGTGCAATAAATGATGCAAAAAAAGTATGTGATAAACTTGGAATAAAGCATTATGTAATAGATTGCAAAGAAGAATTTAAAAAATATGTAATAGATGATTTTGTAGATTGTTACAAATGTGCTAAAACTCCAAATCCATGTGTGGAATGTAACAAACATATAAAATTTGACTTATTCTATAAAAAGGCACAAGAATTAGACTGTGAATATATTTCAACAGGACATTATGCAAGAACAGAATACAGTGAGAGATTTGGTAAAATAGTTCTAAAGAAATCGAATTCAAGAAAAAAAGATCAAACTTATTTTTTATATGGGATTCCAAAGGAGTTACTTCCAAAAATAATATTTCCACTTCAAGATTTTTCAGATAAAACAGAAATTAGAAAAATAGCAGAAGAAAATGGTTTACAAGTAGCTAAAAAACCTGATAGCCAAGAAGTGTGTTTCATTCCAGATAATAAGTATACAGAATTTTTATTAGATAGCCTAAAATATACACCTAAACATGGAAATATTGTAACTACCAGTGGTGAAATTTTAGGAAAACACAAAGGATTAATTTATTATACTGTAGGTCAAAGAAAAGGACTTGGAATAGCATATAAAGAGCCATTATACGTATTAAATTTAGACAAAGAAAAAAATGAGGTAGTTGTAGGGACGGAACAAGAGTTATATAATAGGGAATTGTATGCAACTAATTTAAATTTTTTATTATTTAACTCATTAGATGGAATAGTGGAAGTTAATGCTAAAATAAGATCTAGAGCAGAAGAGGCAAGAGCAAGAATTATACCGGTAGGTGAAAATAGAATAAAAGTGGAGTTTGAAGAAGCACAAAGAGCAATAACAAAAGGTCAATCAGTAGTATTCTATTTAGATGATATAGTTTTAGGTGGAGGAAAGATAGAATAAAAAATGACGTCCTATTTTAGAACGTCATCTTTTTTATTTAATTTGGATTACCTCTTTTTAAATCAAATATTATTGCATCATCACTTTCAAATAAGAATTTTGCATCTGTATTATCCATTTTAATTGGATCTATATCACCTTGCGCATCCATAGAGTAATCTGTTTTTGTTAAGTCTACTTTTTTCTTTTTATCGTTAGATTTTTCTTCAGCTATTCCACTAGTAAATCTAGAAAAGTCATATTTTTTTGGAAGATGTGGCTCTTTGTATTTTGCTTCTAAGAAGTCAACCCTTCCATCACCATAATTATTTTTACCTTTTAAATCTTTTATAACATATGCACAATCTTTAAATTTTAAAGCCTGTAGTTTTCCAGATTTAATATTAGCTTTCCAGTCCCAAACAGGGTTACCTAATTTTTCTTCATATTCAACTTTGGAAGTATTATATGTAGCAGTAAATTTCCATTCCCTATGGTCACCAAATTCTTTTTCCCAAATTTCACTTTCTTCACGAGTAATACCACCAAAAACCAATTTTGTAGTTGCATTTGATAAGATAGTATCTCTATATTTTGTGTTAGTTTTACCCAATTGAGAAAGTGTTTGTGTAGAGATAATAGTTCCTACGTGATATTTTCTATATATAGTGTATAAAGCTTCTGTAGATCTACATACATATGGTGAAAAATCATCAATATATAGGAAATGAGGAATTCTTGAGTTTTCATTTCCTGGTCTTCTTAATACTGAAAATTGCATTAATAGTATAAAGAATAATCCAAAGGCTACATGAGCAGTAGCTCCTAAATCTCCTCTTCTTGTACATACAAAAGTTATTTCACCATTTTCTAGCATGTTATCAAAATTAATATTATTTGTTCTACTACATAAAACATTTCTAACACTATTTATTCTTAATAAATTATCTAATTGTGTAATTGCAGAATATACAAAACGTTCAGTATCTGCTCTAGATGAAGAATCACGATAAAAGTTCTTTTTAAAATAACCTAATTGTAAGTAATATTCTTCAGCTAACTCTGGAATTTCTTCCATCTTTTTACACATATCTTCTATTAAATCAAAATCATTTAACATTTTTAACATATCTTCAAGATTTGGTAAATCACCATTGTTTAATCTAGGATACATAACTTTTAATAAAATTGATAAGTTTTCTATAGCTTGTATTGCAGTATTAGCTCTAAATGTTTCTTCATCATCCATACGAGTAGAAGTTGCATTATACATTCCTTTTAAAACAGTAGAAATTGCAACAGCTGTTAAAGAAGGATCATCAAAAACAAATGGATTTAATCCCATAGAATTTGAATCATTTGGATCAATTAAATTGTATTTTATATTATAGTTATTAGCAACATCTATCATATTTTGAGTTGATTCAATATCTGGAGATATATAAGTAAGTCCTAAAGTTCTATAAATAATTCCTCTTGATCCCTTATCATAGTAAATCATTTTTTTCATATATGCATTATATAAACTTTCTTTTCCTGCTGATGGAGCAAGCATGTCTAACGAAAAGTTTTCATTTAAATAATCATTATTATATGGGCGATTCAAATATGCAATTCCTGTTTTTAGTGCTGTAAATCCCATTTCTTTTGATACTTCTTTAAAGAAAAATTTCTTTTCAATGTCTCTTGCAATCATTGGCTCAAATACCATTGAAGTTTTACCAGTACCAGAAATACCAACAATTAAAGCTGGGTTAAATCTTCTTGCTTCTGGTATTTTTGCAATATGTCCTTTTACTTTATCCCTACAAAGAATATTTTCACAAGTGTATGGTCCCATACCAGCTTTTTTATCTGATAAATCAATTCCACCATAATCGTTTATTCCATCACGAATATCTTTAGATTCATTAATTGTAGTAAATAACCATTTAAATAATGGATAAAAAGTAACAAGTGGTAAGTATATAGCTATAGATTGAAATGCAGGTCTAATTAGGTTAGAAAATTCTGTAACTATTGTAGTATAATTTGGTACAGATAAGAATAGTAACCATAATAAACCATTAAGCCATTGTACAGCCATAGAAATGCCAACTACATATAAAGCAATACAATATACATATAAATAAGTTACTTTTAATTTGTATGATTTTGCAAAACTTGATGATCCAGAAAATAAAAAAGCAAATACTGGACAAGCAAGTGCAAAAGTATAAGTTATTGGTCCCCAATAAGATACACCTATGCCAGTAAAAAATAATATAAGTAGTTCAACAATTCTGTCTACCATTATATATAAAGTAGCAAGAGTTAAAATATATGTTACGAAAGTATTTCGATCTGTGCCTAACCATTTTAAAAATTTATCTATTCTCTTTAACAATCTTTCCACCACTTTCAAATTAAAACTATACAATATATATTATCCTATAAAATGGAGAAAAAAACAAGACTATTTGAGTAAAAATGCTAAAAATTCTTTTACCATCTAAAATAGCACAATTCTAAAACACGATGTAGGGTCAGTACCTGCTATCACAAGTTTTACTACTATTTAAAATAACATAATTCTAAAACGTTG
This sequence comes from uncultured Clostridia bacterium, assembly GCA_944390975.1. Taxonomy (GTDB): domain Bacteria; phylum Bacillota; class Clostridia; order TANB77; family CAG-508; genus RGIG8482. The sequence goes on from CALXRX010000010.1 coordinate 13,377, forward strand.
CATTAGCCCCATAAATATTTGTGGTTGTTTTATTACTATCTAAAATAACACAATTCTAAAACAAAAATTTCAGATATAAAATTGTTTGCATAGTTTTACTACTATCTAAAATAACACGATTCTAAAACCCGTTTCTTTCTTCTAATCCTTTAAATCTAGTTTTACTACTATCTAAAATAACACGATTCTAAAACGTTTTTGAAGCATTTACAGCTGTTTTTATGTTTTACTACTATCTAAAATAACACGATTCTAAAACGTTTTTGAAGCATTTACAGCTGTTTTTAGGTTTTACTACTATCTAAAATAACACGATTCTAAAACCACCCATACCATTTGTATGCCATGCTTCCAGTTTTACTACTATCTAAAATAACACGATTCTAAAACTTACAGTTAGAATTAGCAAATCAAAAAATTGTTTTACTACTATCTAAAATAACACGATTCTAAAACCTCAAATGGTTTAAATTTTACGGTTAATGACTCCGTTGTGTTTTTTTAGATAGATATATGTATAATCGTCAAAAATATTATTATTTACTATATTTTTTTGCATTTTAATTTTCGACTAAAAATAATTTAATATTATTATATAATGAATATTTATATAATTCAACAAATTTTTTCTTATTTAAGAAAATTGAATAAAATGCTATAAATTATTATTGTAAAACGTGTATTTTAAAACGGTTAATTTTTAATAATGAAAAAAGTACATACATATAATATAAGAAAGTTAAAAATCACAAAAAGATTACTAAAAGGACTTGAATATTAAAATTATTATTAATATAATGATAAAATAAATAATATTCTATTAGGATTTTTATTATTTAGATAATTCATATAAAGATATCTAATTAAAAATATAAGGAAGGAAGAAAAATGCAAAAAGAAAAGAAAAAATATAAAAAAGAAAGTTTTATGCAAGGTGTATTTGCTATGATGTTTTCTCAAGTACTTATTAAACTATTAGGTTTAGTGTATAAGATGTACTTAACTAATAGGGAAGGATTTGGGGATGAAGGTAACGCTATTTACAGTTCAGGATTTTACATATATTCATTATTATTAACATTATCTTCTGTAGGTGTACCAAATGCAATATCAAAATTAGTTTCTGAAAGAATAGCTTTAGGCGACAATAAAGGTGCAAATCGAATTTTTAAAATAGCATTTTTTACTTTTGGATTACTAGGTTTTATAGGAACTTTAATTTTATTTTTGGGAGCAAATTATATTTCAAATGTAATTCTAAAAATTCCAGAAGCAGAAATGACGTTAGTTGCACTATCACCATCTATTTTCTTTGTGTCTCTAATTTGCGTTATTAGGGGATATTTTAATGGTAATGGAACGTTAAAAGTAACAGCAAATTCACAAACATTAGAGCAAGTTTTTAAGACAGTATTTACAATTATTCTAGTTGAGTTGGTAGTAATTGCAACTGGAATGAATACAACAATTATGGCAGCAGGAGCAAATCTTGCAACTACGGTAGCAACGATTGGAAGTTTTATATATTTATTTTTCTTTTATAAAAATCATAGAACATTAAATGTGAATGCTCCAAACGTTATAACAAAAAAAGAAAGTATTTTCAAAGTTATTAAAAAAATATTATATGTTTCAATGCCAATTTCTTTAAGTGCAATTTTATCATCAATTAATAAAAATATAGATTCTACTACTGTAGTTAGAGGATTAAGCACTTTTATGGAAGAAAGTCAAGCTAAAATACAGTATGGAATATTAAGTGGAAAAGTTGATACATTAACTTCACTTCCTTTATCTTTTAATATAGCATTTGCAACTGCTTTAGTGCCTGCAATTTCATATGCGAGAGCAAAAAAGGATATGTCAACAGCAAATAAAAGAGTAGCTTTTTCAATTTTAGTTACAATACTAATAGGTTTGCCATGTACAGCAGGAATGTTCGTATTTGCAGAGCAAATATTAAAGCTATTATTTCCGGCACAGTCGTCTGGAGCATTTCTATTACAAATTAGTTCAATAGCAATTATATTTACAGTTTTAGCGCAAACCATAAATGGAGCTTTGCAAGGGTTAGGGAAGGTAATGGTACCTGCAATTGCATTTAGTGTTGGAGTAGTGGCTAAATTAATTTTAAATTTAGTTCTAATACCAAATCCAGCTATTGGAATAAATGGAGCGGCTATAGGAACAATAGTATGTAACGTAATAGCTTGTATAATAGGATTTTTAGTTTTAAAGAAAAATATGGATATAAAATTTAAGTTTTCAAAATATATTTTAAAACCTATTTTTGCTACTTTAATAATGTCAATTTGTTCTTATGCAATTTATTTAGGATTATATAGTATAATTCCTGGAAAAATTGCAACAATAATAGCAATTGGATCTGCTGTTGTTATATATGCAGTGGCACTAATAGTTTTAAATGTGTTTACAAAAGAGGAAATATTTATGATTCCTTATGGTCAAAAATTGTATAAAATACTTGAAAAGATAGGAGTTTATAAAGAAGAAAAAGCAAATTAAAGAACTATACAAAATGCCAAAATTAGAATAAACTTAGAACACCTAAGGATTAAAAGAAAAAAATAATTGAAAAAAGAGGGATTTTATAATATTTTGGCGAATAATTATATTGTAGATGAAAAAAGCTACATATAACAAAACTTTTAGGAGGTAATTTTAATGAACAAATCAGATTTAATCGCAGCAATAGCTGCTAAAACAGGAGACACAAAAAAGAGTGCTGAAGCAACAGTTAATGCTTTTGTTGATGTTGTAACAGAATCTTTAGTAAAAGGAGACAAAGTACAATTAGTTGGATTTGGTTCTTTTGAAGTAAGAAAAAGAGCAGCTAGAAAAGGAAGAAACCCACAAACTAAAGAAGAAATCAAAATACCAGCATCTAAAGCTCCAGTTTTCAAAGCAGGAAAAGCTTTAAAAGATTTAGTTAACAAAAAATAAGATTTGTATATGTTAATATAAACATATGAATTCATATGAAAGAATGTAGATTTCCTACATTCTTTTTTTATGTATGATAGTGCATGATAATTTACAATATTTTAGAAAATTAAAAAAAGTGCAGGTGGACAAATTGATTGTTTGGTAATTGATAAAAAAAGAAGCATCCAAATCTAATGAATGCTTCTTTTTAGGTCAGAATTAATAATGTGTTCGTAATTCGTAGATTATAACTTTTTCATTGTTTATGCCAAGATTTTCATCAAACAAAGCGAATTCAACAATTACATTTTGCAGATTATGCTCTACAATGTATTGATATATCAAATCAAAATGTGGAATAGAATTTAGTTTTTTATCAAATATATCAGTTTTTAAATTAAATGCAGGATTCATTATTGCATCTCTTACAGATGCACTTGAATCTACAGATAATGTTGTATAAACCTCTCCATTTGATAAAATTTGTATTTCTCCCACAAGTATTTGACTTTCTACATAATTTGCTGAACTCACATTGATTGTAAATAGTTGATAGTGCTGTATTTCTGCAAGAATTTCATTAGCAGGAACTTTTAACTTAAAATCACCATCTACTTTTGATTTATCTCTAATGGCATAATATTTTGCTGGATAAGTAATTATGAAATTTTTGACCCGTTCTTGTTCATTTTCAGTAAATAATTGTTCTGGAAATTTGTTGAGTCCCAATTCACTAATTTTCTTAATACTTTCCAATTTACTACTTATAATCATATATAAGTCCTCCTAAAATGTTTAGTTTGGATAGTTAAGCAATCTGACTATTGCTATTTTTATTTGCACATTACTAACTATTATTTTAATACACTTTTAATTTAAAAACAATAAAATTAGCTTATTAATATGAATTTTTTGATAGGGATTTTCTAAAGATTTTAATATTTTTTAGCTTCAACTTATAAGTAAAATCATTTTCAACGATTAAAACTAATTCTACTTAAAAAGAATAACAAACTGGAATATTCTTGTTCTCATCCAGAAGAAATTTTTTTCTTGCAAATGGAAAAAAATTAAATAAAATCCCTATAATAATTGATATTATTGACTTACAGCGATTATTTTTCCGAGCAAATCTTCCGAGCAGAAACGTAAAAATAATGAAAGATGATAGAAAATTTTGAAAATAGATTGAATAATGAAAAATCTTAAAAGTCAGTATTTTCAATACTTACAAATACTTTTGAATAAAAATAAAAAAAGCTGAAATTGGTTAAAATTTCAACTTTTTGGTGCAGATGGGAAAGTTCAAATTACTATATATAGCTATTCAATAGCTTTTTGCTGTTTGGACTCGTGCATATTCCGTGCATAACATTTAACAATATATAATGCTAAATATTGTTAAAAAATAATAAATAATTATTGTATCAGGCATATAAATTGTAATTTGTCTTTTAATCTACATACCAAGATGGAATGAAATTGTTAAAATTATCAAGCCATTCAAGAGTAGTTTTCATCACTTTGTTTGAATATTCAACTTCTTCTTTTCCCAATGCTACTGCCACAGTAAAGGCATTGATGCATTCTGCAACTAGATAAAAAGTATTAAGTTTCCAAAAATCATCTGGTACTTTACCATTAAAATAACTATGCAGTTGTCCTATTGAAAATTGCGTACTTACTTCTGCTGTTACCATTATACCTGTTAGTGCATAATATGGATCAACAAGTCCACTTCCTTGAAAATCAATTACATATAATTCGTTATTTGGAGAAATTACCATATTATCTGATTGAAAATCAGCGTGTAAAAGACACATAGGGCGATTGTTTAAACACGAAGTGTGTTTATCTAAAAATGCAAATAGCATTTCTTCTCCTACTAATTTTTCTCCACAAGATTTGTATGCTTTAATATATTTTGAAACTTTTTTACTGTAAATTTTTTCCCAATCTGATGAAGGTGGATAGTTTTCTACTTCCTGCATTTTTAACATCATTTGTCCTGCTTTCCAACCAAACTCATATTGTTCTTTTTCAGAAAGAGATGGTAATAATTCCTTTGCTTCTGTACCATCAACCCAAGTTAATATTTGATAAACACTTTTTCCGTTATTACATATTCCAAAATATAATGGAATAGACATATTTATACCTACTGTTGCTATTTTTTTCATAATATCAAATTCGCTTTTTTTATCTTCATACTCGGAAATATCAGAAACACGAAGTAATAATCGTTCTCCATTTTTTGTTTCTACATAATATTTTTTATCACTAGACCAACCTTTATTTATAGGCTCTATTTTTGTAAAAATATCATAATTTTTTATATCTTTCATTTTTTATTCTCCACTACAACTTACTATTTTTTACTATGATCATAGTATCATAAATAAGAGTAATTATCAATATAACTACTCTTGTTCAATTTTCTATTATACCCTTGCTAGATTAGTATTTTTCATTCTTTAATACTTCTAACATTAATTGCACACCATCACGAAATCCGTTTTTGTAAAATTTCTTATTATCATATGCAACTAAACAATTTTGCATATCGATATAACCCTCTAGTCTTTCTAAAATAAATTCTCGTGTATTGTTGAAATGTGGTGGTAAATTCTTTATTGCTGATAATAAATTATCATAGCTTATTGGATTTTGTTCATTTATTTCTTTTATCTTTTCGTTATCAAGTGCAGTATGCTGATATAAACTATCTTCTCGTTCTTGATATATTTTTTCGATTAATGAATTATTAGCAAAATCTGAAATTTCTATTTTTCTATTCATCATATCCCCTCTTTCTTTCCATCTTATTATGACTCTCATAATATATTAACATGAATTCCATGATAATATCAATAAAATATTAAAAAAATTGTAAAAAGGTGGAATTTACATGAATAAATATAAAAATAGAAGTAATATTTCTGGAAAAGTTATACATGATAGTAGGATCGAACATAATCTATCTCTTGAAAAACTATCTAATAAACTAGAATTAATGGGCGTAACTTTATATCCAAATGATCTTTATTTGATAGAAAAGGAACAAAGAATTGTAAAAGATTTTGAACTAATGGCTATATGTAAAATTCTTGGAATTGATACTAAAAAGATAAAAGAAGAATTATAAATAACAGTTATTTTATTATGAATTTACTTTCACAACACGATAAATCTCTTCTATAATATTTTTATTAGTAAAATAATACTTATCATATTCAAAACCAAAGATTTTTTCAAAATTATTAATACATTTTTCTTCAATTCTACTATTTAAAGTATAGGAAATATCATTTTTTACTTGTTTTGGAGTAATATTGCCATAAGTATTAGCAATATTTATATAAATATCTTCAATAGTAAAAATATCGCTATCAGACATTAACATTATTTGAATTGCTTTATTAATATATTTTGTGCCTCTATGACTTGTGTTTAATCCTATTGAACGGAGAATATTGAATATAATTATAACTTGTTTTGAATTAATGGTAGATTGTTCCATTATATATCCTCCTTTCAAAAGTTACGAAATTGAAATCTCGAAATTCACATTACAATATAAATATACTAATTTTATGTGAACAAATCAAAAAAATTAAATCTGCACTCTATGCAACATAAAATGCGTAGAGTGCAGATTTTAAAGTGAAAAATAATGATTTATTTATTTCTTCTATACCCAAAAACAAAACTTTTCTTAGTTTTTATAAAATAATGCACATAGTGCATAAAAAAGCACGGGAGAATAAGCAAACCCCCGCGTTTTGTGCTTTAAAGCTTAATCTTTAAAGCTATCATTAATATAAATTATTGCGATTAATTTATATTAACTAACTTAATTATATATTAATTTCTAGGTATTTTCAAGTTTTTTACAAAAGTTGGGGGAATTAATCCCCCAAAAGCCGAATGGCTTTTTTGAAAGTAGTCTTTTAACCACCAGGGCATCCGACCACCATAACACATTAGATGTTTCATTCGCTTATTCTCCCGTAAATAGAATTCTTTTAGTAAAAATTCAATGAATTATACGAGAAAATAAGCTAAGCTTAAATCTTGTATAAAAAATCCTAGCAATCGCAATACTAGGACATTATCATTGAACGTCAAGCATTGCGCTTGCGGAACGGATTGATTAATTAAGATTTCAAAGCCATTCTTTTTACTATAAAGTTATGTTAATTATAACATATTTTTACGAACAATTCAATTACTCGCAATGTCATGCTTCTGCTAAGTTTTTGATTTGAAATAATAGTAAAAAAATGGTATAATTATATTGTATATGTTTATTAAAGGATGTGATCTTATGGCAGAATTTAATAAAAAAGAGTTTGGAGAAAAATTAAAAAAATTCAGAAAAGATAAAGGGTTGAGTCAAGAAAACTTAGCAATGGCTATTGGAAAGAATGCCACAACAATTGGAAGATTTGAAAGTGGTAAACTTATTCCAAATGCAGAGCAGATATTTTTATTATGTAGAGAATTAGAAATTGGCGAAAATGACTTGTTTAATACTAGTAATAAAATACATCATAAAGAAAGTTCAAATCCTTTTGGAACTAATACACTATATATTTATTATAATGGATACTATCCAACCATTAAAAAGTTCGATAAATGTAAATTTAAAATAAATATTATTCAAAAATCAAATTATTGTGAACTAGAATTTGTAGATTATAAAACGAATAAAGTATATATGACAGGTCATATTGAAGCAGATAATTTTATGGCTTTTTTTAAGTTTAATAATTATAAACCTACTAGTCCTCGATTAGAATGCACTCAGATAAATATAAATATAGCAAACGGAATGGATAAATTAATGAGAGGAGTTTTGTTTTGCACCAATGGAAAATATGAAACAAGTAGTAGGAAATGTTTTATATCAAAAACTGATTTAGAATTTACAGACGAAATGTTAGAAAGTTTAAAAATAACTCAAGAAGAGTTTGAAAAAATGAAGAAAATAAATATATGTTACTTAGATATAGAGAATAAAGAAGATTTTGAAGAATAGAAGAATAAAAACAATAAATTTTTGTAAAGACTACATTAATTTATTGTTTTTTTTATTGTAACGTATAAAGAATTCTATAATTCTTAAAACATTGAATAATTATACACTTTCATAGATTTTTGAAAGTGTATTTTTTCAGCTTTTTTGTTTCTAATTTGTTATTTCTATCTATTATTTGAATTTATTATGTTTTTATAAATTGAATGATCACACCGTGCTATTATTAAGCCAAGCTTAAGCTATAAAGATTATCGATAATCTACATGAATTGAAGGAGATTAGAAAATGAAAAGATTTTTAAGAGCAATAACCAAAAAAGATTTAAAAAAATCTGATAATTTGTTTACCAAAGATACAATGAGTTTAGACGATGGAAAAAAGATACAATATTTTGATAATTATTCTTATCAAACTTTTTTAAGAAAATTAAGTAATGAAAGTAGTGGAAAAGATGAAAAAAAGCGAAATCGTAGTCATCTACAAAGATCCAGGAAAAACGCCAATACTAAAAAAAATAAAAAATGATATAAGTGAATTTGAGAAAATACTTGGTGGAAATATTAATATAATTCCGTATGAAAGTATCATTATTGTTTGTAAGGAAAATCGAAAGAATTTAATGCCTAACATATATATTAATACAAAATTTCTAAGACTTGGCGAAACTATAAGAGGAACTATTATTATGGCTTCTAGAGAGGAACAAAATTTTAAAACACTAACAAAAGAACAAGCTATTGAATATATAGAATTTTTGAAAAATGCAAGTTTCCATTATGACGAAACAATTCAAAAGAAAACAACAAATAATAAAAACTATACTAAAGGACTCGAAAGAGAAATATATTCGAATAGTAATAAAGAAAGGTATATTGATAATAAAGAATGTGAAAGAGACGAAGTTCTACATATGATTTTAGCAATTCAAACAATAATTTTAAAATTCATTAGAAGTAATAAAAATTAAAATGAAAGGTTTAATTAAAATGGAAGAATTTAATAATCTGACTAAAGAAGTTTTTAATGGAATTCAGAGTACTGAAGTGAAAAATATAGTAATTGAAACTAAAGAAATCCTGACACCAGAACAAAGAATGGCAATAGACACGATAAGAAGAGTAAAGAATCCATTTGTAATGATAGGCGTTAAAGATGTAATGAAAGATTTAAAAGTATGCGAAACTGTTGCATATAGAATTTTTAGAAGAGAGGATTTTCCTTCAATTAATATAGGAAAGAATAATCAAGTAATGCTACTTGCTTATCTAATATGGAAAATGAACAAACGTACTTAGGGGGTGATCATTATAGCTAAAACGAAGAAAGAAAAAAACGGAAGTGTTTATTATGATAAGAAAGATAAAAGATGGAGATGTATTTATTACATTTATTCTAAAGATAATTCAGCAGAAACACGTAAAGCCAAATCTTTTCCAACAGAAAAAGAAGCACAAGACTTCTTGACAAGTATTCAATATCAAAAAGGAAACGACTTATTTATTAAGAACAATGGTATTCCACTAAATCAACTTATGAGAGAAAATGCTAAGAAAAAATTAGACTTGAATTTAATTGGAGAACGAACTTATGCAAGAATAATAGAAACAATAAAAACTATTGAAAAAACTCCTGTATCTAAGAAAAATATAAGTGACATTGATAGCAATGAAATACAAAGTTACTTGAATACTTTAAAAAATTATAGCAATTCTACCATAAAGAAAATAAAAGAACAATTTTCACAAGCATTTAAAGAGTCTATTAATAAAGGTTATATAGTAAGAAATCCAATGAATGATGTTATAAGACCAAAAAGCACTCAAAAACGAAAAACAGTTAGAGCATTAGAAATTGAAGAACAACAGAAAGTAACTGATTATTTAATGAATGCCCCTATTACGAATGCCCCCTATAAAGTTGCTTATTTAATTCAAATGTATTTGGGGTTACGTATAGGCGAAGTATTAGCTTTAAGAAACACAGATATAAACTTACACAGAAATTTAATTTCAGTAACGAAAACTTTATCAACTGATAAAGATCATAAAGTTATAATGAAATATCTACCTAAAACTTATGGAGGAATTAGAGAAATACCTATTCCAATTTTTATAAGAAATGAAATCATAAATCAAATGAGGTTAGCAGAAAATAATAAGGATAAACAACTATTTTTAAGCCCTAAGGGAAATTATGTAAGACCTAACAATGCTAATAGAAAACTAAAAGAACTATTAGAAAAAATGGATATAACAGATATAACGTCACATAGCTTACGTCATACTTATGGGACAAGATGTATAGAGGCTGGAATGAGGGCTGTTGCACTTCAAAGATTAATGGGACATACTGATATCGCTATAACTTTAAACACTTATACCTCTGTATTTAATAAATACAAGGAAGCAGAACTTGAAAAAGTTAATGATTATTACATGAACAATGAAATTGTAAATGTTGATAATTTACTAAAAGAAAACTCGAAATTATTAGAAAGTAAGGGAGAAAAAGAAATTGAATAAAAGTTATATTCAAAAAAGAATTAAAGGTCTAAATGAGTTTATGTTGTCTGATAGTGATAAAGAATTATTATTGTTAAAAATTTCAAATGATTATACATATAATAAGGCTGTTGCAATTATTAATAAGAATTGTGATAAAAGAGAATGGTATTCTATTGATGATAAGAATTGTTTTAAAACTTGGGCTGAAATAGACGCCTTTATAGATGGAATTTGTAAAGGGAAAAGTACTAGTTTTGATAAAGACGAAAGATAAAGATAAATTTGTAAAAATGATTAAATTTTTTTAATCATTTTTACAAATGAAGTGGAAGGGTTTGGGAAACCGACAGAGGTTTCCCTATACAAGATTTTTTATAATAATTAATTTATATAATTATATTCTATTTATTAATATTGGATAAATATTAATAAATAATCTTAAAAAATCTTGTATAGGGGTTTATTAAGGGGATTTTCCCCTTAATCATACAGAACATTTTTAATGTTCTAGTATGTTAGAACACTTTAAAAGTAGTGTTTATCAAGCGTGAATAAAGAGAAGTATAATATAAGTATGGCTACGGAGCATTGCTAAAAATAGAAAAGGAGTAAAAAGTGAGTTATGCAATAATTAGAAATACTAATTATAAAATGAAAAATTTGGCAGGGATATATAGGCATAATGAAAGAAAAAATACCAATTATTCTAATAAAGATATAAATAGGCAAAAATCTAAATTAAACTATTCAATAAAAACACCATACTCTACCTATGAAAAAATTTTTAGAGATTTAAAAAGTAAATATAATTTAAAAGGTATGATTAAAAAAGTAAGTAATGTGATGTGTGAATTTATTATTACATCGGATAAAGAATTTTTTGAAAGTATTGGAGAAGAAGAAACAAAACGATACTTTCAAACAGCTTATAAATTTGTAGCAAATTATAATAATCTTGGAGAAGACTTTATTGTATCTGCAAAAGTACATCTTGATGAAAGCACACCTCATTTACATATCGTTTTTATTCCAGTTGTTTATAAAAAGGATAAAAACGGAAACAAAATAAGTAAAATTGCCTGTTCAGAATATTGGAAAGGTAAAGACAGTTATAGAAAGCTACAAGATAATTTTTACTCATATATGACAAAAAGTGGTTTTAATTTAGAACGTGGTAATAAAGAAGAAAATGAACATATCCCAATAGAAAAGTTAAAAAAGATTACTAATTATGAAGTTCAAGAAATGTTTAAAGAAACATCACATACTGAACAAGAAAAAATAACAAATGATCTTGCTATTATAAGAGAAGATTATAAACGAGTAATCCATAAATTTAATACTTTAGCTAGTCGTTATACAAGGGTTAAGAACATAGTCGAAGAAACAATGAATAAAGCTGAAAAAATGCAAGAAGAAAATTTAGAATTAAAGCAAGAAAATCAAAGATTAAAAACTGAAAATTCGAGATTAAAAAACTATATAGATAAAACTTTTGAGTATGTTAGTTTGCTATTTGACTTTTCAAAAGATACTCTAAAAAGACTAGTAACTTCTTTTATAGAAGAATTAAAATCAAAAGACAGATAAGGTTGTAATTAACTTTACAACCTTATTTTTTCTTTCAAAATAAAAACATTAAAAAATAATAAATAATGTTTATTTTATTAGTATTACATAGGTTATTTAACTTTTAATTTATCCGTGCACGAAATCAGTTTTATAAAATCTTGTACATGCTGATATTAAAGGAATACAAGGATTATTTTTTCGTGCAAATTGTCCGTGCATATTCCGTGCAGAAACATAAAAATAATGAATAATGGCAAAAAATTTTGAAAATAGGTTGAATCATGAAAAATCTTAAAAGTCAGTATTTTCAATACTTACAAATACTTTTGAATAAAAATAAAAAAAGCTGAAATTGGTTAAAATTTCAACTTTTTGGTGCAGATGGCCGGAATCGAACCGGCACGGTTTATTCAACCGCAGGATTTTAAGAATTACAATATATTTGTTATTTAATTCTATTTAACATTTTTTCTTGTTATTTAATAATTCTCAAAACATTGATTTGATTATATTTACAAGCAACTTTACTTGATAAATAAATACAATATCAAATTCAAATTTAATTCTAAAATTTTTACATTTCTGTTAGGAAAGTGTTAGGACAAGTTAGGATAATATATAAATGCTTACCTTTGGTATTATAAAATTGTAGTTATAATCCTATAAATATGTTATAATACATTAGAAATTAAAATGTTATATAAAGGGATGATGATGTATGGAAACAATTATAGGAATGGTTAGTGATTTTATTAAATCTATTTTTGGTATATTTGGTAACAGAAAAAAAGTTAAATTATCAATAATACAAATTGATATGTTTAGATTACCAAACAAATTTGAATATCAAGTTAATGCTATTATTGAAAATCATTCTAATTTGCCAATTTCAATAACTAATATGTATACAATATTTAATAAAAAAGAATATAATGTTTTATTAAATGATAGTATTATAAAGGAAAAAAAGAAAAAATCAGGAAATACAGTAACAAGCCATGAAATTTTTAAATCTGTTGATTTTCCAATAAATATTCCTATACTAGAAGCAAAAAAAGTAGTATTAGTTTTTAGAGTACCAAATGAATTAGATATGAAAACATATAAGTTGTGTACTACAAGAGGAAATATAAAAGTAAAGATAGATAATCCAACCATAATAGATATAGCTAGAGAAAGGAATCTAACACAATATCTTAATTAGATAATAATACAATTTAATAAAACATGATAAAGCTTGTTTGTAGAATAAAAATCTACAAACGGGCTTTTTTGTTATGTAAAAGAGAAATGCAACACCTCTAAAAAAGTGTTTGGTGTGATGAGCCGATGCTATAAAGTTCATTCGTATTTGTATAAGCAGTCTAATTATACAAAGTGCGTGAGTGAGATTTTAGAACACAGACTCACAATAATAAAAGAGTATTCGGTGGCAAAACTTGAAATGGATTTGTAATTGTAAAAAGTTTGGACAAGTATGAACAAAGATATTGCTTTTATAGAAGTATCAGCAATTATAGTAGTAATATTACTGCTTACTAGACTACCTATGAAACAAGGCGAACGACCGACGGTTTCAACATATATAGGTGTAATAATTCTATTTTTCACAAATGGGATTATTACACCTAATTCACTTTAGCTCACTTCCTCTGGTTTCTACTTGATAGTTGCTACAGTGAATACAAAAAAGCATAATTGCTTTTTTGTTGTGAGTAAAAATTTATTTTTGCTCACATTCATAAAAATTGCGACAAGCAAATTTTTATGAAAAAACCTAAAAATGCGTATAGCAATTTTTTAGGTTTTGGGGTGTGGGGTTGTTAAACCCTGCCATACGACAAACTTGTTTGTCTAGTATGTTAGACATTCAAAGAATATCTTGAGCAAAGAAGGAGGTACAAGAAGATATGAGTTATGCTATTATAAGAAATGATAAATTAACAAGAGTAGATGCACAAGGGTCATACATTCACAATGATAGAAGGTCAAAAGGCCATTCTAATAAAGATATTGATCCTACAAGAACACATCTTAATTTTTGGTGTAAAAAAAATGAACTAACTTATATAAAAGAATTTGATAAAATTAAAAAGGCATATGATTTAAAAGGCACTATTAGAAGTAATAGTAATATCATGTGTGAAATGATGATTACTTCTGATAATGCTTTTTTTAATAAGATTGGTTTAGAAGAAACAAAGAGATATTTCAAAGAAAGTTATAAATTTGTGTGTAATTATAATAATCTTGAAGAAAAGTATATAGTATCTGCAGCAGTGCATTTAGATGAAACTACACCACACATGCATTTAGTTTATATACCAGTAGTTCATACAAAAGACAAAGAAGGAAAAGAAATTGATAAAATATGTTGTAGAGATTTTTGGAAAGGCAGAGATAGTTACAGACAACTACAAAATGCTTTTCACAAATATATAACTTCAAAAGGTTTTGATTTAGAGCGAGGTTTACCAGTAGAAGAAACTGGAACGAAACACGAAAAAATAGAAGATTTAAAGAAACTGACTAATTTTAAAAATACTAAAAAAGTATTAGATACTATAAAACTAGAATTACCAGAAACACCAGATATAAATGATATTAAACTAATAAAACTTAATAGAGAAAAAGTAGAAAATGAAATTATTAAACCCAAAGATGATATGATAGAAAAACTATATAATGAAAAAGTTTCTTTACAAAAAGAATTATTAAAACAAGTAAATTTAGTTAACGAGGCTGAAAAATACCAAAAAGAAAGAGATTTTATACTAGCTGACAATAAAGAATTACACAATGCTGTAGAACATTTAGAACACGAATATAAAAAGAAAAATAATACTCTTGATTTGAGATTTGAAAATAGAAAAAGAAAATTAGAGCAAGAATTTGAAAATAAGGAATTTGACATTGAATATAAATATAAAAGTAAAATTAAGTCATTAGAAAAAGAAAATAACCATCTACACAAAATTATTGATAAATTCTATGTAACTGTTGAAAAATTTATTTATTGGGTTTGTCATAGATTTGGTATGGGTGAATCTAAAGAATTAGTTAGAAAATTTGAAGAAGAAACTCACACTTTTATTGATCCAGTAGAACAAATAAAAAAGGAAGAATTAGAAAAAGAATGGGATTTAGAAATGTAAAAGGCAGGAAAACCTGCCTTTGTAAAATATCTATTTTTTAAAAAGTCCGTTTAAACCAATTCTTTAATTTGGTAAAAATTGATTCTTTATACTCTACCATAGCTACAGAATTTTCTACTGTTTCTACTTTAGAAGCTTTATTTTTAAATAAGTTGTCTGGATTGAATTTTTTATATAACTCTTCTTGCTCTTTTTTTTCTAATATTTTTTCTTTTGCTTGTATAACTTTCTTTTCTTCATCAGTTGCAAAATAATCTTTATATAATACAGCTAATACCTTATTTGCTTGTTCTGAAGTTTGATACTCTTCTATATTGTTAATTTCTATAACTCTATCTTTGTCTCTCTTATTCTCAATATTTTCCCATATTTTCTCTGGTATTTTATTAATTGAACTCCAAGACATCAAATTTAGTATAGCATATACTTCTGAATATGCCTCTTTAGTTATCTCCATAATCTTCCCCCTCATATACTTTCTCATCTTTTGCAGGTGTACTTAAATCCATCTGTGCATCAGCTGTTTTACCTATAGTTTTATGCACTGCACTTTTCATAGCTGAAATTACTGAACTATCTTGAGTTGCTAATTTAGGGTCTATTTTCAATCTTTTTGCAAATCCTGTGAACCATGTTACAACTTTATCCATTCTTTTTCTTACATCTTGTTCATTTTTCTGTACATCTGTAGATAAGCTTTGAAAAATAGGCTCAACAGCAGTTAAAATACTCAAAACTTCTTCTTTTCTTTTTTCATCCATTCCATTTAATATAGATTGTTTTTTATCTTGTGGTATATTCCCCCAAACAGTTCTTTTCATATCTTCAGCTGTCAGAGTTTCAGTAGCTGGCATTCCTTTATATATATATCCGTTATTTGTTGGTGTGAAATAACCATCATGTATCGTATAAGTATAGCCATCTTCTTTAACTTTTTGACCAATAGCTTCATCTTGAACATATATCGAAACATCTCCATCTTTATCATATTCATAATATGTCATTCCAGCTATATCATCTTGGTATAATGCTGCTTTTTTATTTCCTTTCCCATCATATTTATAAGATATTACAGCATTATCTATATATGATAATCTTCCATCCATAAACATAGCATATCTATGCATACTTTCAATATCTCCGTGTTCATTAAAAGTTCTTTGTTGTCTAGTAGCCATATCATTAGAAGAATAATAATATAAAACATTATCCTTTCCATCTTTGCTTTTCCCACGTACCACTGTTATTTCTTCTTCATCTTCTATTTCAGAATTATATTGTCTTAATTCGTCATCTAAAACTAATTCTCCAGATTTTACTCTTGAAATGTCGTATTTTTTAAGCCCTAAAACTTTTTTATCTCTTGCAATAAGTATTTCTTGTAGTATATCTGGGGGAATTTGCATTTTCGTATTATCTGTTCTCTCCATTTCATGAATAAATAATCGTTTAATAATATCATCTGGCAATTCAAGCAAATCTTTTAATCCTTCTATATAGCCACCTTGCAAACATTGAGTTATTTGTTCATCAAGTTCTAATATTTCTTTCTTTTTCATAAAATCCTCCATTTTTATATAAAATTATAATAATACAAATATATTATCTCATAAAAAGATTTTTTTTGCAAGTATATGCGTTAAATTTCACGCATATTTAATATTTTTATTTGCTATACTGATTTTGTAAACTTTCGTAAGAATAGGAGGGATATTATGACTTTGCTAGAAGCAACAAGAAAAAGAATAGATGAATTGTGTAAAGTAAACAATATGAATATAAATCAACTAGCAATAGCTTCTGGAATTAATCCCTCAACTATTAGAAGTATTTTCAAAGTTATTAGAAAAGCTCCATCTTCTGATACTATTCATTATTTATGTATTGGTTTTAGAATTTCTATAAAAGATTTTTATGATAGTAAATTGTTTGAAGATTTAGATGATAACGATTAGAAAATTTCCCTAATGAGAGGAAATAAAAAAAATTTCAAAATCGTTTGACAAATATAAAAAATAATGCTATACTAATAATAGCTTAAATGATGAAGCTGGTCATATAAGCAACACTGATATGTGAGTGAAGACACATATCTTTTTTTATTCCTAAAAAACAGAGCAGGTGAAGAACTGCTCTGAACTGAAAATCAGTTTTTATCTGTGTTGTTGTTTTTATATGTATTCAATTCTTCTTCCAATTTTTCAATTTTCTGAAGCAGAATCCATATAAGCATAAAGCTGGTCATAATATCACAACACCTCCTTTCACAAAGATTTCCTTTGAAAAGGATATGTCTATTATACTTGAAATTTATACAAAAAACAATATAAATTTACAGTTTAATTCTTCTTTTTTAAATATCTTTTATTTCTACAACATTTGACCCCTTTTATAATAGTTTTTGTATATTTATAATTAAGCATAGAGGAATTAATTGTTGGTATTTTTAGATTGTTTAGGGATTCTTTAATGGTATTTGTTATAGATAATTGTGCAGCCGAAATTACTTGTTTTGTGGAATTGTAAATCATTTCACTCATACTTTTTCCCAAATCTCTTAAACTTTTTTTTAGCATTTCAATAGAATTATGAAGTTGATTGTTTGTATATTCTGCATTTAATTTTTGAAAATCTATTTTCATTACTTCTTTTAATGCTTTATTTATTTCTTTATTTGCTATTCTTAAAATGTCTAGACATTTATCATAATGTTGCTTTCTAAAGAACTTGCAATGTGCAACTCTATTCCTTAATTCTCTTAATTCATCTATGATTTCTTGAAAATTTATCATTTCTCCAGTATATGGCAAAAATAATCGTTCCCAATCTGATTTAGGTTTAATATCTTCTATCACTTTAATTAATTCTAGTTGTGATAAATTTTCATTATGTATTGTTTCTATCAATTTTTCTTTGTTTTTTTCATCTTCATTTAACCACTTAGGAGTAAACAAAAGATCAATAATATCATTGTATGTTAACTCATATAAAGCTTGTTTTACTTTTTCAACACTTTTTGACTCTGAATATATAGATTTATCTGTTTTTACTTTTTCTTTTAAGTTAACACTAAACTTTTGATCATAATAATTTATTCCATAGTGAAAAGTATAAATATCAAATAGTAATTCTCTTAATTTTCTCTCAAATTTATTTAATTTGTTGTAAATTTTATTACAATAAAATTCTGATATACTATCATAAGATGTGATTATAATATAATAGTTAGACATTATTTTGTTTACAGTAGTATCGATTAATTCCATTTCATTAATGTTGTTACTTCCTTTAATGTATATAGTTAGATATGATAATTTCTGCTTTGAATATTGTTTTATACTAAAATATGCTTTAATTTGATTGCTATAGAAATTCCCTTCCCAATTACTTCGAACAATTGCATCTGTATTATTTTTTAATTCTTTTATCTCGACATTTTCAAAATTGTCTTTTATTAATTTAAAAGAAGATGGTACAACTTCATAAATAGTATTGTTTTTTTCTTTATGTATTTTAAATTCTTCTTTTTTTATAAGTATATATTCCATTTTCATTGCATTTTATCTCCATTTAATATATCATTTATTTTCTACCATCCAATTATACAAAACATCTTCATCTAATTTACTTTGCTTGAATAGTTTTATCTTCGCTTGTGCTTCCTTTTTCCATTTATCAAAATCTTTCTTTAATTGTTTATTTTCTTTGTTTCTATATACTGCCATAACCTTTTGTTGATATGTTCTTCTATAAAGTAATAATGCAGGTACATTTTCTAAATTCTTTTTATATGTTTCACTTGCTCCTTTATCTCTACAAGTTGGACTACCATCAACATTTTTCAAATCACAGTAAATTTCATTCTGTCTAAAAGTTGGTATAAAATATCGACCACAAATTTGACAAGTTTTAATTGGTAAATTATCTTGTCTTACTAATTGGTCTAATATAGTAAAGCAAATACTTCTTAATTTTGTACTTGTATAAACATTGTGTAATTCTAAATTCGGATCTTTGTTTTCAATTCCTTTTATTAAATCTTCCATACTTTCAGTATGTTTATGATTGTGTATGTTTATATAGTTATCTAAAATAACCTCTACATCTTGTGAATATGTATAAAGTTCATTGTGTTTAATTGTATAAGCAACAAATTTTGAATATGTACTATATTCTTTTAATTCTTCATTTCCATTTAGGTTATATACAAAGTCTACACAATTTTTAAAGTTTTCTTGCCATTCTAATAAATCATCTAAACTTGCGTTATAAATATCTTCTAACATTTTCATAAATTCTACATCTGTTATAAATTCATCAGTTTTTGAATATATGTAAGGTGTATATTCTTTTATTAATTCAAAGCCATAGGCATAGAAAAACGTATTATATGCAGATTCAAAAGATGAAAAATCGGCATTTAAGAAATTTATTAGCAATAAGCCTATACTTTCTGCATAATGAATATAAATAGTTGAAGGTTGTCTAATAATTTCTTTCTTTTTATTTAATTTGGTTTTTGAAATATCTTTTTCTAATTCTAAATATACTCTTGTTTCATCTTTCTTTTTTTCTTCATCATTTTCTTTATCTGTATCTTTTCTTAATACATTATATAAATATAATGGTGTTGCATAATATTCTTCTTTATCTTTCATATTAAACCATATATAAAAATCTTCCAAAACAAGATGGCGAGGCAATTCTCTCATTTTTATTCTCCTTCGTTTTTGGTTTTGTAAAAAATTTTAACAAAATATTTAAAATTGTATTGACAAATATTATTTATGATAATATAATAACAATATCAAATTTGTTTGTGAGATTTTTTACAATATAATAATACAACAATAAACAACAAATGTCAACAGATAATTAAAAAGTTGGTTGCAAAAGCAAGTAACTATAGGATAACTATGTTTAAAAACTCGCAAACAAAAAATCAACTAAATAAACCAAAGGAGGCAAAAGAAAAAATGATAGACAAACAACAGATTTTAGACTTATACTATAACCAACATTTAAAACAAACTGAAATTGCAAAAATAGTTGGTACAACCAATCAATATGTTTCAAAAATAGTAAAGGCAGATAGTAGAAATAATCAAGAAAAAGAATATCGTAAACAAATAAATAGTAAGCAAAGAAAAACTTACCTACAAGAATATTTTAAAACTTATGATAGACCAAAGAAAACTGATAACTCTTATGAGAAAATGTTAGCACAACAAAAACAAGATTCAATAGAGTTATCATATAATAGTAATAATATTTCAGATTATGCTTATGCAAAATGGAACTTAAGTTTATACCATACTAATAGCAAAGGAAATTTAGTTATAGATAGAAAATTAAAAGTGTGTGCTGATGTTCCAAAATCAATAAATATGAATATCAAAGTACCGACACAAAAGTATAAAAATAGATATGTTTATAGTTATTAACAGACTTTTATTAAGATTTCTTAATAGGTCTTTTTTTATTGTGAATTTTAAAGGAAGGAGGACTTGACTTATGGGAACTATTAAAGAGAATTATCAAATCATGTTTACTACATATCCAGATGTAGTAACTATTAATCAATTAAAAGAAATGCTTGGTATTGGTGTTACTCTTGCATATAGATTAGTAAAAAATAATATAATATGTGGTTTTAAAGTTGGTAGAGAATATAAAATACCCAAAGCAAATGTAATTGGTTACTTAACAAAACAAAATCAAATATGACTAGATTTTAACTTACTTTCATGGTATTATAACAATATCAAAGGTAAGCTAAATTTAAACTGTTATAAGTGGAAAGGAGTTAATTATGATAACAGGTAGCGTACAAATTAGTAAAGGTTATTATTATGCTGTACTCAATCTATATAATGAGTTTGGAAAAAGAAAACCAAAATGGATCAGTACAGGATTAAAAGTAGAAATTAACGAAAGAAAAAATCAAGCAAACAAAAAGCAAGCAGAAAAAATAAAAGATAATGAAGTTTTAAAAGCCAATATGGAGTCAAATGGTAGTAATAGAATATCTAATTCATTAAAAAATTCAAAATATAAAGATATGCTATTTTGTGATTATATGGTTGAATGGTTATATAATCAAAGAAATAAAGTAAAGCCAAATACTTATATTGGTTATGAGCAAAAGATAAAAGGCAGATTATATAATTATTTTAAACCTTTAAAAATAAAACTTATAGATTTAAAAGCTAGAGATATACAAGAATTTATAAATTATTTATTTAATGAAGGTCTTAAAGGAAATACAATTTGTCATTACTTAACAAATATGAATAAGGCATTACAAGAGGCTAGTATAAGAGATATTATATTATTCAATCCTATGGACAAAGTACCACCAGTAAAAAAGGATGAATTTATTCCAGAATTTTATACTGATGATGAATTATTAGACTTTATAGAAGTTGCAAAGAAATCTAAATTAGAATTACCTTTAGTTATTGCAGCAGTATATGGATTAAGGCGAGAAGAAGTTTTAGGTATAACTTGGAATGCTATTGATTTCAAGCATAAGGCAATTGTTATTTCTAAAACAGTTGGACGTGGCAAGTATTTAGGAGTAACACAATTTTTATTTAAAGATATTCCTAAAAATAAATCTAGTTATAGAACTTTACCACTATTTGATTTTATAGCAGATTTATTACTTAAATACAAAGAACAATATAAGACCAATAAAAAACTCTTTGGTAATACTTATTGTAATGAATATCAAGATTATATTTGTTTAATGGAAGATGGACAGTTAATGAAACCTGACTATATAGATAGGAACTTTTCAAAAATCATTACTGATAATAACTTTAAAAAAATAAGACTTCACGATTTAAGGCATTCTTGTGCTACATTACTTTTAAGAAATGGTGTACCAATGGAAGAAATACAAAAATGGCTAGGACATTCAAGTATAAGAACTACAGAAAGATATGCTCACTTAAATCAAAATGATAAAGAGATACCTGCTCAAATGATTTTTGACAAACTAAATTCAGCTTTTGATACAAAAGATGAAAATGATATAAAAAAAGAACAATTATCTAACGGCAATTAGGTAAATGTTCCAAAATATTTCAAAACACACTTCATAACAAATTTGTAAAATACGAAAAATTAAAAATATGTTAGGAAAAATGTTAGGAAATCTGCAATTTTTAAAATTAAAACCTCAAGTTTAATCTTCCGAAACACTTGAGGTTCTAATGGTGCAGATGGCCGGAATCGAACCGGCACGAGGTTTAACCCTCGCAGGATTTTAAGTCCTGTGCGTCTACCAGTTCCGCCACATCTGCAATTAACTGGTTTTATCTTGCGACAAAAGTAATTATAATATGTAATTATATAAAATGTCAATACATATTTAAAAAAATTATAAAAATTTATCAATATTTTATAAAACCGTTAATATAACATACAAGGAAGTTAGTGTAAAATTTAGGAAATAGGGGAGGTAGGAGTTTCTTCTACAAATTGCCAAGTGTAACCTTTATCATTAGAAACATATTTTGCCCTTGTTTTTCCAGAATTATATCCACCTTCATATCCTCCAGAAGCTAATACAGTTAAAGTTCCATCCTCATCTAGAGAAGGCAAGTAATAATAATCATAGCAATTTTTCCATTCATTCCCGTTCAGGATTAGATAATGTAAAAACACCATCTGGAAAATTTATTTTTTCAAAAGTTTTTCCAGAATCATGAGTTATTAGTAAATCAGATTTTTCACAGTATACACTAGAAGGTTTTTCTATAAAACCTAAACCATTTTCAAAAAACTTTATTTTGCTAGGAGTAGTAACTTCTATAGTATTTATAATACTATAATTTTTCTCATTATCAGTTAATTTACTAATCTTCCATACAGCTGTACTCATTACTGAATCAACCTGTTCTACCAAATAAGTTTCATTGCTATTTATAACTTCATTATATATATAATTTTTATTTTTAATAGCATTTATTCTATTTTCTTCTACAATTTCATTTCTTGTTTTATTTATCTCTAATTCTAATTCTTGTACATCAATATTTCTTTTTTTCAAATTATATTTTGAAATATTAAATTCTTGCCAACTCAAATCTTGAGTAGTAGTTGCTAGTTTTGTTAAAAGATTTAAAATATCTAATTTTTCTGTATTTGATATATTTTCATTCCTTAATTTATTTTCTAAAATTTCATAACTATCAGCACTAATAATACTTGAAATATAATCATAATCTATTTGTTTAGTAGAACTAATTCTATTAACATTTTTATTTACAATAATTGTTTCTATATTCATATAATTTATAATACAATAATTACAAATTAATATTATAAAGCACCATTTAATAAAGTCGAAATTCTTATTAAAAATATATATAGCTACTGGAATAAATGCCATTATTTCTGTAACTAATATAATATAAACAAAAGTCCTTAAATAAGTTAAACCATATTCAATCTCATACATATACATTCTATACATAGAAGATAGTGCTATTATAATAGTGAATACAACTAGTGATAAATTTAATAATTTAATCATGTTTCCTTTATTTTCGTTATATCTATTTGATACTAATATAACTATAAAATTTATAAAAGAAACAAACATAAGTTGAAAGAAACCTGTTCTTGCATAATTTGAATAATCAAAATTTTCGTCTATATTTACTTTTGCAAATAAAGAAAAAATTTGAATAAAGCAAAATACTAAATATACAATATTTAATGCAACTAAAAGTAATTTTATGGTATATATATGTTTGTTATTAATTTGATTTAACTCTCTTTCTTCTAGAACATACTCTTTTTTTAAATTTAATATTAAACTTAAAATAAATAGATATACTATAATTATAAGTAAAATTCGTAAAAGAAAACTAAAAGCACTTTCAAAATTTATACTATAAAATAAAATATTTAAACCTGAAAATAAACTTGCAAATATACTATCTGCTGAAGCAAGTAGCATAATAACAATTCCAACAACAATAAATACTGTTAGGAAAGATAAAGCAATTTTTTTAATAAAATCTTTATTAATTTTATTTTTTCTTTGAATCAAGCCCTCTGAAAATTCTTTTGTATATTTTGCACTATCACCATATTCTGAAATAGTATTTGCTAATAATTCAACAGAATTATATAAATAGTTTTTAAAATAATTCTTTTTATTTGTAAGAATTATATACATAATTAAGTTTAGCATTATTAAAATAAATATATTTGCTATATAAAAAGTGCTATTTGCAAATATAAAATAGGTACTACTTAATAAAAGTATTGGTATCATAAGTAGAATACCAGCTTTATTTTGTATTTTATTTTTCTTATAAAGTATATAATAAATAATACCATTTCCTATCGTGAAAAACAAAACACAAGAAATGCCTATTTCTTTACCATAAAACAATATTGAATGAAGTATTGATAATATAAAACTTCCTATAATTTCCATAATTTAATCATCCTTTACTATTTTTCGTAATCTAATATATCTCCTGGTTTACAATCTAAAATTTCACAAATTTTTTCTAATGTTGAAAACCTTATTGCTTTTGCTTTATTTGTTTTTAAAATTGAAAGATTAGCAGGAGTAATTCCTATCTTTTCAGCAAGTTCACCAGATGACATCTTTCTTTTTGCTAACATTACATCTACATTAACAATAATTGGCATTGTTTTTCATCCTTTCTTTAAATTGTAAAATCGTTTTCTTGTTTATATTGAATAGCCTTTTTATATAGTTCATTAAGTATTTTTATTCCTATTCCAGATACAATAAATATTCCGCCAAGAACTAATGAAAAAGCAAAAATATAATATATTAAATCTCCAACAATGCTATTCATAATAACGAATATATATATTGCTATAATAAAATAAACTGTACTTATTGCAAAACAACTATTACTAACAATATTTAAACTTTTAGAATTATCTTCGCAAAATAAAATATTTTTTTTCAAATTTTTAAAAATTTTTATAAATTGATAAATAATAAAAAGTGCAATTATTCCTGTAATAATAAACATTATAAATAAGTTAAGATTAAAGATGTTATTTTGTAAATCATAATTCATAAAAATATGAGTTATAATTTTCATTATAATACTTATAACTATTAAATTAATAAAACTTATTATAGCAAAAAGTATTCCTAGACCTACAATAACTTTAGATGATAAACTTTTTTCTCCTAAAATTTTCATTAAAAATTCCTCCTTTTTATGGTAAAAGTATATAACATATATTTTTGTTTGTCAATACATTATTATTGTTTTTCGATAAAAACAAATACACGTTTAAAGTTGCAAGATTATGTAAAATATGGTATAATGAAAACTGATGCCATGAGGCAAATAAAAATAAATGGGCTTTTGAAAAGCCAAGTCCTACAAGGGCGGAAAGGTTATTTATGCAAAACTTTATCTATCTAAAAGGCGAAAATGCGAGCTTGTTAACGAAGCGGCTAAAAGAAAGTGTGCCTTATTATGTGGAGAACAGCGGAAATGCGGCGATGGATGATTCAAGAAAGTTTATGGCCAGATTCATTGTTTCAACATCGGAACTTAATGCGTATGATGTATGGCGGCTTCGTGGCGAAATGGATGCATACGGCAGCCACAGAATGGTGGTTGTTCTTGAAACCGACAATGATGACATGAAAAAGTTGATGGAGGAACTCAAGACTGCAGGTGTCCATGTTTATAAAACAGTAGACGAAGTGGCGGAATTCCTTAACGCTGTGCATGAGGGTTAACCTTGAACACGTCACATTTTGAAGTTAATATGTGACAGTTTCATCCCCAAAGTGATTGCTCACTTTGGGGATTTTCTACAAAAAAATAAAATTATAGACATATATATAATTTTTCTGAAAAATATGGTAAAATATAAATATTAATACGAGAAAGGAGAAAACATAAAGAAAAGTATGGAAATAGCAAATAAATGGAAAGATTATGAAATATTAGATATGGCATCAGGTGAAAAACTTGAAAGATGGAAAGATATAATTTTAGTTAGACCAGATCCCCAAATAATATGGAGTAAAAAAAGTTATCCACAAAAGTGGAAAACTGTAAATGCAACATACAATAGAAGTAAAACAGGTGGAGGAAGTTGGCAAATAAATAAAAAAATTCCAGAAACATGGAAAATACAATATAAAAATTTAACATTTAATATAAAACCTATGGGATTTAAGCATACAGGTTTATTTCCAGAACAAGCAGTTAATTGGGATTGGATGATAAACAAAATAAATAAAGAAAAAAGGGAAATAAAAGTATTAAATTTATTTGCATATACTGGTGGAGCAACTGTTGCTTGTTTATCAGCAGGTGCAAGTGTATGCCATGTAGACAGTTCTAAAGGAATGGTAGCTTGGGCAAAAGAAAATGTAGTAGCATCTGGACTAGAAAAAAGACCAGTTAGATATATTGTTGATGATGTTGTTAAATTTGTAAATAGAGAAATTAGGCGTGATAATAAATACGATGCTATTATAATGGATCCACCTTCTTATGGTAGAGGAGCGAATGGAGAAGTATGGAAATTTGAAGAAAATATATATGATTTAGTAAAATTATGTACAAATATTTTGTCTGATAACCCATTATTTTTTATAATAAATTCATATACTACAGGAATATCTTCTAGAGTATTAGAAAACATTTTAAAATTAACAATACCACCTAAATTTAAAGGAAGATTTGAAGCAAATGAAATAGGGTTACCAATGAGTAGTAGTAATTTAATATTACCATGTGGAATATATGGACGTTGGGAGAAATAAATATGCAAGACTTAAAAGTTTTATATGAAGATAACCATATTATAGTAGTAGAAAAAAAGCCTAATATACCATCTCAAGGAGATAAAACAAGTGATATAGATATGCTTACAATTGTAAAACAATATATAAAAGAAAAGTATAATAAACCAGGTGAAGTTTATTTAGGTTTAGTACATAGATTAGATAGACCAGTTGGGGGAGTAATGGTATTTGCAAAAACATCAAAAGCTGCAGCAAGGCTTAGTGAAGAAGTAAGAAACAAGGTATTTAAAAAGCAATATTTAGCAATTGTTGATGGTAAAATGGAAAAAAATGAAGATGTTTTTGAAGATTATTTATTAAAAAACCAGAAAAACAATATAAGTAAAGTAGTAAAAGAAGAAACTAAAAATTCAAAAAAAGCGAAGCTAGATTATGAAGTACTAATATATAATCAAGAAATTAATTTATCAGTATTGAAAATTAATCTTCATACAGGAAGACATCATCAAATACGAGTGCAATTATCAAGTAGAAACCATAGCATATATGGAGATCAAAAATATGGCATGCGAGGTAGAGGTAAGCAAATTGCATTATGGGCATATAGTTTAACATTAGTTCATCCAACAACAAAAAAGGAATTAACATTTAAAAGTATACCGGATAATATGGGAAGTTGGAAAATATTAGAGAATGTAAAAATAAATTAAAATAAAGAATAGGGAAGTAGTAAAATACTTTCCTATTCTTTTATGTAAAATATGGAGCATACAAAAACAATTAAAATATATATGAAAAAGCAAAAACTATTTTTCGTATAGTAAAAATAGTTAAATGTAAAAAAACAATAAAAAATGTCGAAAAGAAATATAAAATTGCCTCAGAGAAAAGAAATAAGAAAGAGGCAAATTATGGTAGATAAAATATGTGATTATCTAACAAATAAAATAAGGAAAGAAAACCAAGAAATAGATGATGGAAGAGCAGAAATAATTAACTTTGGAATTCATTTAATAATTGGTGAAATACCAAAATTCTTTATAATAATGGGAATAGCTTATTTGCTAGGAATACTAGATTTAACAATACTTTCTTACTTTTTAGTTCTACCATTTAGAGGAGCATCTGGAGGATTTCATTTAAAAACACATATAGGATGTATTTTGGGATCTGTAGCATTTTTTTCTGGAATTGCATTGTTGGCAAAATATATAATTTTAGCAGATATAGCCAAATACATACTTACATTTGTAGTATGGGGATTTGGAATGATTATGGTCAAATTATATGCGCCAGCAGACACAGAAAGTATACCAATAATAAGCAAAAAAGAAAGAAAAAATAAAAAAATATTATCATATATACTTTTAACAATAAGCATAATAATATCGTTAATTATAAAAAATGATGTTATATCAAATATAATTGTTTATGGAATGTTATTCCAAAGCATATCTATTACAAGAATAGCCTATAAATTAACTAAAAATAAATATGGACATGAAGTATACAATGCTTCAGAAAGTTTAGCTTAGTGCAAATATCTAGTATGGATATTTTGTATTATACACATTTATTACTAAAGAAGGGGGAAAAACATATGTTAAAAATGTTAGCAAAAATGGCAGAAAAATATGCAAAATCTACAAACACAGCATGTTTCTTATGGGGATGGTTTCATCAACCAAAAATGCCAGCTTCTTTAATTAAAAAAGACTAATAACAAATTCCTGGTGATTTTATAACAAAAAAACCTTAACACAGAAAAAAGATAGCTTTATAAAGTTATCTTTTTTCTGTGTTAGATTAAGGATAAATTTCTAGTTGTTGTGTAAAGAATATTTCATTTTTTGTAGTAAATAAATTTAAATTAGAACTTTTCTTTAATATTTGTCTTACTTCCCATAATCCTAAACCAGTATTATTGGTTTTAGAAGAATATCCTTTTTCAAAAATTTTATCAATATCAACTTCTTTTTGGTTATATGTATTTTCAATAATTAGTAATTGTCTATTTACTTTAAAGTCTTTTCTCATTTCTACATTAATAATTTTATCTTCACATTCGTATGCAGCTTCTATAGCATTATCCATCAATATACCTAAAATTCTAGTAAATTCATAAATTTTCATATTTAATTCATTTAAATTTAAGAAAATTTCTAAATGTATTTTAATTCCTAATTCATCAGCTTTATGGTATTTTGAACTAAGTAAACTATATATAGCAGGATTATTAATTACTTCTGGACTTAATGTATATAAATTATTAACTTTTTGGCAGTCACCAAGTAACTGAGAGTAATATGTAGATAATCCTTTCATATCATTTGTATTTACATAACCGTCCGATAGCCTGAACAATATTACTAAAATCATGTTTAAATGCTCTTACATTATCATGCAATATTTTTAGAGATTTGTTGTATAATTGTGCTTCTTCTAAACTCTGTTCAGTAATTTGCAATTGTGTAGTTCTATATAAACTATACATACTGACAAAAAAGTATGCAAGTAAGCTGATTAAAGTTAATAATGTTATAGAAAAAGGTAGTATCTCATTATAGTATCCAATTAAATAAAATTGAGTAGATATAGTAATTATTACAAGAATAAAGTTAAATAATAAAATATATTTATTTTTTTTTGTTAAATTATCAAGAAGTGAAACACTTATTTTTAAATGTTTCATAACAATATATATAAAATAAATTGTTAGATAAATTACTAAAGCACCAATTATTCTAAATATAGGAATTACAATTGCTTCATTTTGAGTTACATTAAAAAAAATAAAATAAAATTTAGAAAATATAGTATCTAATAAAGCTATTAATATAGTAGGTAATATTTCAGCAATTATGGATTTTAAAAATGATATTCGGAAAATTATTATCATTGGAAAAATTGGCACTATCATATTTAAGAAAACATTTATTTGTTTTGGTATGATGATATTAGAAAGTATAGTCCAAGAAGATACTATAAAAATATAAAGTAGTTTTTGCTTTTTACTAATCTTGACATTAAGAATGGTTGTAAAGAAGAGCATTGTTACAGTTATCTCAATAAATATTAATGGAATACTTAATATGTTAATTATAGTTTGATTAGGCGTTGTTAACGCTGTCCAAATTGTTTGAAAAATTTCCATAGTTATTTAATACCTCCATAAAATTAGTTTTATATTTAGGACCAATATAACATTCATTATGATTGAATTTTATTATATTATTGGTTGTTTCAACATCTTTAATATTATCAATATTAGCAATATACGATTTATGACATCTTACAAAGTTATCTGGCAGACAAGGTTTAATTTTATTAAAAGAAGTATATGCTTCATACTGTTTTGTGTCAGTATAAACAATCAACTTCATGCCTTCTTTTTTTATATATTGTATATCTTCTTGTTTAATAACATTTTTACTATTAATAGTCAAGTATTTATTTGCATGTCCAAACATATCATTGTAGAGTCTAATTAAAGTTTCTTCTATTCTTTCTATTGTAAATGGTTTTGGAATATAATCAAAAGTTTTAACTTTATATGCTATAAGTGCATATTCTAAATGTCCTGTAGTAAAAATAATATAAACAGATTTGTCTGTTTTACGAACTCTTTCTGCTAATTCTATTCCAGAAATTTTAGATTTTAAGTGTATGTCTAGTAACAAAACATGAACTTTGTTTGTTTTAATGTAATCTAGTACATCTTCGGCATTGTCAGATTTGAATGATACTTGTGCATCATAATCATGTTTAATAAAAAGGTTATTTAACATATTATCTAGCTTATTTAAAATACTTAAATTATCGTCACATAGAACAAAATTTAACATATCTTTATCCTCCGTATAATATAATAATTGTGTAAGTGAAATTACCTAAAAATTTCCAAATATCTTTTACAATATAAAGCATATTTTAGAGATTGTCAAGAAGAATTTTGGCGAAATCTTAAAAAAAAAGGAGAAAGTTGTATGAAATGTAAGAAAAAAATATTTTTAATAGGGTTAATAAGCATAGTAGCTATTAGCATATGTGTAATTAAAACAAATGAACAAAAGAATAATGTAAATCAGGTATCTGTATTGACTTCATCAAGTTCTTTAAGTAATCAGAGAATTTGCTGGGGAATTAAAAGAGCTGATAATCATTTACAACCAGATTTAGGAGCAAAAAATAAAGAAATAATGGATAAATATGAGGGAATTTCTATGGGAAATGCTCAAGATAAATATGTGTATTTAACTTTTGATGAAGGATATGAAGCTGGATATACACCTAGAATATTACAAGTATTAAAGGAAAATGATGTTAAAGCAGCTTTTTTTATAACAGCACATTTTGCTAATACACAAGAAGCATTGGTACAAGAAATGATAAATGATGGGCATGTTGTAGGAAATCATACACCTAATTTCTTAATGTCCCGAAATTAAGAAATAATAAAATGTTAGAGTAATAGCCTATTTAGAGCAATTTTAATAATGCCATATAAAGTGGCACTTTAAAATTCTAATAAAATAAAAATTTTTAAAGTAATATAAAAATATAGTAATATTAATAATTTTATGTTATACTAATGATATCGTATTAAAGGAGAGTGATTTCTAATGATGCACGAATTTGTTACTTATGCAGATGGAACTTTAGTTGTGTCTTCTGATATTCGTAAAAAGGAAAATGGCGAAGAATATCTTATTGTTTGTTTTGAACGACCAATGGAATATGGGTTTGATACAGTAATATTTGAACTACCAAGTTATAATATAGTAAAACAAGATGGACATTTTACTGATGATGAAATTGAAATATTCAAAACTGTAGTTGAAAGAGGAGCGGGATATTTCTTTGATGTTGCAAGAAAAGGAGGAATACAAAGTGCCTAATCTTTTTAGATATTTGGGATATACAATATTTTTCTGGGCAAATGAAAATTTTGAACCGATACATGTTCATATTTGCAAAGGAAATCCTACTGCAAATTCAACTAAAGTATGGATTACTAAAAGTGGAGATTGCATTTTAGAAAATAACAATAGCAGAATACCAAAACATGACTTAAATAAATTGTTTAAAGCAATACAATATAATTATTTTTATATTTTATCTGAATGGAAAAATTTTTATGGTGTAGATGATATAAAATTTTATTGTTAATATCTAAGCCATTTAAATATGCCAAAGTGGTAGCTATGTATTTTCTTTGCATTATTTTACAAAATACATAGGACTAGAAAACTTGTTTTTCTATGTTTCTAGGAGATACATTAATAAGGAGAATGAAATGAATGATAAAAGAATTGAAAAATTAGCTAATAATTTATTAACATATTCAGTAAATATCAAAAAAGGAGATAATATATTAATAGAAATATTAGGTGAAGATGGAATACCTTTAGCAAAAGAATTAATTAAGAGAGCTGAAGAATTAGGGGCAAAACCATATTTTAATATTATCAATTATGAATTATTAAGAGTAATGTTACAAAATGCAAAAGAGGAACAAATAAAAATATATGCAAAACATGATGAAACAAGAATGAAAGACATGCAAGCTTATATTGGTATTAGGGCAACTCAAAATAATAGTGAATTAAATGGTATCTCGAAAGAAATAATGGAGTTATATAATAAATATTATACAGTTCCAGTTCATTTTAATGAAAGGGTAAAAAATACAAAATGGTGTATTTTAAGGTATCCAAATAATTCAATGGCACAAATGAGCAAAATGAATAAAGACCAATTTGAAGAATTTTTCTTTAATGTATGCAATTTGGATTATTCAAAAATGTCAAAAGCAATGAATAATTTGAAAGACTTAATGAACAAAACAGATAAAGTACATATATTAGGAGAAGGAACAGATTTAACATTTAGTATAAAAGGAATACCTGCAGAAAAATATACAGGAACATTTAATATTCCTGATGGAGAAGTAGCTTCTGCACCAGTAAAAACAAGTATAAATGGATATATTACATACAATACAGAAACATCATATAATGGAATTTTATTTAATGATATAAAGTTTGAATTTAAAGATGGAAAAATAATAAATGCTACATCAAATAAAACTAAAGAATTAAATGAAATTTTAGATACAGATGAAGGTGCAAGATATATTGGAGAATTTGCTATAGGTTTAAATCCTTATATAGAAAAACCTATAGGGGATACATTATTTGATGAAAAAATAAAAGGAAGTTTTCATTTTACACCAGGAGATGCATTAGAAGAAAGCGATAATGGAAATCGCTCTAGTATTCATTGGGATATAGTAAATATTCAAACACCAGAATATGGCGGAGGAGAAATATATTTTGATGATGTTCTTATTAGAAAAGATGGAAGATTTGTATTACCAGAATTAGAATGTTTAAATCCGGAAAATTTAATATAAAGAGTAATGTATGTTCACTATTAAAAAGAGAGTACAGAAATTTGTAGATATTAGAATAATAACATATTTAGAGTTATAAAAAACAATTATTAAAATTAACAGTTTTAGTAATTGTTTTTTATTGAAATATAGTAAATTCAGATAATTTTATGATATACTAATAAAAATTATGAAAAATTGGAGGGAAAAGATGATTGATTTTACAAACGCAATAGAAGAATTTAATAATTATAAAGGCTCAGAAAAGAAAAAAACTTTAATATATAATGGTAAGAAATATTTAGTTAAGTTTCCTGATCCAGTGAGAGAAAAAAATAAAAACATTTCGTATATCAATAATGCATTTTCCGAATATATTGGGAGCAATATATTTAAAATTTGTGGTTTTGAAGTTCAAAAAGTAATTTTAGGAAAATATAATTACAATAGAAAAGAAAAGATAGTCTGTGCATGTGAAGATTTTACAGATGACGAAAATGTATTATATGAATTTGAAAATCTAGCATTAAGTACAAACCCTGACAAAAAAATTGAAACAGAATTAAGTGATATAATGGAAGTTATAGAAGAAAGTAAAATGATTGATACTGAAAGTACAAAACAAAAATTCTGGGATATGTTTATTGTAGATAGTTTAATTGGAAATACAGATAGACATAATGGAAACTGGGGATTTTTAGTAAATAAAAATACTGGAAATATTGCGTTTTCTCCAATTTATGACTGTGGCTCATGCTTAAATCCAATGTTAGAAGATGAAGAAATAGAAAAAATAAGTGAAACAGAATTAAAAAATTTAGCAATAAATTGTTATTCTTACTTAAAAGAAAATGGAAAGAAAATTAATTATATAACATATATAAGTCACATGAAAAATAAAGAATGTAATGAAGCTATTAAAAGATTGTTTACAAGTATAAATATGAATGAAATAAAAAAATTTATTCAAAATATAGATTGCATGTCAGATGTAAGAAAAAATTTTTATATAAGGATTATAGAGCAAAGATATAGTTATATAAAAAATATATTTAAAAATTTAAGTAGTTTATAAAAATTTTTTAATATGGAGAGTGCTAAATAAAATACGAGTAATTTGCCTTGCAAATAACAAAGTGAAATAATATTGCCATTATATATGAAAAGAGAGGGGTTGATAAGAGATGGACTTAAATCATTTGGAGTTCAAGGAATGATTATCGATGGTAAACTTTTTCCTATTGAATTTAACAGGAAAGAACGATTTGCAGAAAAGTCATTTTTTGATGGAAGAAATGATGAAAGATAAGTTTATAGATAATGGAGGTTAAATACATATGGAAATAATTGCAGGAGTTATTATATTAAAGGATAATAAAATTTTAATGGTTAGAGAAACGAAAAAAGAATGTAAAGGAAAATGGGCATTTCCAGCAGGACATATTGAAAAAAATGAAACTATATTTGATGGTGCAAAAAGAGAATTATTTGAAGAAACAGGCTGTAAAGCAGAATTAGAAAAGGTTTTTCCAATAATTGTTCATAATTATAATGATAGAAGTTTTGTAATGATACATTTTTTTGCCAATTTAATAGAAAGTAGTGTAAATTATAATAAAGATGAGATAGAAGAAACAAGATGGGTAAGCATTGACGAAATTAAAAATATGAATAAAGAAGAATTTAGAAGTTATCCTGTAATAAAGAATATAGTTGAAAATTTAGAAAATCAAAAATTATATGAATTGGAGTTATTTAAAAATTTAGAAATGATATAGAGGAGAGAGTATTGTGAGAAATAAAATGAATTTAAATGTAATAGCAGAAGATGAAGAAGTGAAAAGACACACTGAAGAATTAAATGAATTAATAAATAAAAATAGAGATTTTTTAAAAACAAACGACAATCTATGCAAAGAAGCAGTACTAGATTTTGGAAGACTAGTATACAGATTGGAAAATGAGGATGAAATAACGAAGATTGAAAACAAATTATCAAAAAATGATATTGATGACATTGATGATAGAGTAAAAGTAAAATTTGATAGTTTAATACAAAAAGAAAATGATGATATTATAAATGCAATTTGTACCGCGGTTAAGAAAATGAAGAAAGTTAATTATAAAGACATATAAGTTGTAGGAAATAATCATTCCTACAACTTACAATTTATTCCATATATAAAAATATATATTAGAGATATCAAATAGATATCTCTTTTTTCGAATAAAGAAATAAAATTTGTCCGTTTTACATGTTTTTTAACACACCTTAATAGTAGAGGAATAATTTTAAATAATGCTCATAGAATTAAACAAAACTAAAAAGGAGTAAATCGAAAATGAAAAATGGACAAAATGTAAATATTAAAATTGAATATGGAACAGAAAACTTAAAAGAAATACTACTAGAATTGCTAAAAGAGCAATATATAAACTATATAACTATGAATGAAAAATAAATGATTATCTTCTTTCAACTGGGAAGGGAGTGATGAAAATAAATAGAGTAAATAGTTATAGAAACATAAGAGTTGCAAAATATATAAGGTTATCTCGAGAAGATGGGGATGACAGAGAAAGTGAAAGTGTAGAAAATCAAAGAGACATCATTGATAATTATATACAAGAACATGAAGAACTAATTGAAGTTGGAGAATTTGTTGATGATGGTTATACAGGAACAAACTTCAATAGACCAGGATTTCAGAAAATGCTAAAAGATATCGAAGAAGAGAAAATAGATTGTATCATAACAAAAGACTTATCAAGATTTGGAAGAGACCATATAGATACTGGTTACTATTTAGAAAGATTTTTACCTGCAAAAAATATAAGATACATAGCAATTGGAGACAATGTAGATACAATAAAACCAGATGGATTGCAATTTTTAACATTTAAGTTAAGTTTTAATGATTATTATGCACAAGACATATCAAATAAAATAAAGAGTGTAAAACAAAGAAAAATAGAAAAAGGAGAATATCAAGCAGGAATACCACCATATGGTTACAAAAAA
The DNA here is from genome assembly GCA_944390975.1 of uncultured Clostridia bacterium. Classification (GTDB taxonomy): domain Bacteria; phylum Bacillota; class Clostridia; order TANB77; family CAG-508; genus RGIG8482. Next base: position 49,796 of record CALXRX010000010.1, read on the forward strand.
GATAGTAAGATAAAAAATCATTTAATATTAGACGAATATAGTTCACAAATTGTAAAAGAAATATTTGACATGTATGTTAATAAAGGAATGTCAACAATAAAAATAGCAGATGATTTAAATAAAAGGGAAATAGAGCCACCAGCAGTGTATTTGAAAATTCCAACATATATGAAAAAGAAAAGTGTAAATCCAAACGGTAAGTATGTATGGCTTAGGGCACAAATTGGAAAAATTTTAAGAAATGAAGTTTATCTTCGGAAGTGTAGTAGGAAGAAAATTTCAAAAAGTAAGCCATAAAATAGCAAAAGTAAGATGTACTAAAAAAGAAGAGCATATAGTTTTGGAAAATATGCACGAACCAATTATAGATATAGATACTTGGAGTAAAGCACAAGAAAAACTAAATGGATATACTAAAACAAGGGATAGAAAGTATGATAATAAATTAAAAGGATTAGTATATTGCGGAGAATGTAGCAATAAAGCAACTTTAAGATGTAGAGAAGAAAAAAGAAAAAATGGAACAGTTTGGAGGGCTACATATTTTATTTGTTCAAAAAGAAATAATTATAGTGGACTGTGTGATTGTAAGCAAATTTCTGCAAATTTAATAGAAGAAGCGGTAAATGAAAATATAAGAAAAGAAGTGGAAAAAGTTAGTTTTTCAGAAAAAGAGATAAAACAAATATATAGTCAAGCAGAAAAACAAGCAAAAAGTAAAAGCAATTTACTTCAAACAAAACTACAAGAGTTAAAGCAAATATTAAAAAAGATAGAAAATACAATTGAAGAAATATATCAAGACAAAATAAATAAAGTTATACAAGTAGAAGACTTTAAAACTATTTATGAAAAAAAGCAAAAGGAGCGAAATAAACTTTTAAAAGAAATAAAAAAGATAGAAGAAGAACTAGAGGAAAACCAGAAGAAATTACCTCAAATTAATTTTAAAAAAATAAAACAAATTGCAAATAACTTTTTAAAAATAGAAAATCCAAATAAAATAATGTTAGAAAAGTTAATTGAAAGAATCGAGTTTGATAAAGAAAAAAATATAAAAATTAAATTTACATTTCAAAGCAATTAATAACGAATAAAATTATATTACTTTAAATACTAATGCGAATGTAAAATAAATACATATCAATATAAAATGAAACAGTAAAAAATCGCTAAAGAAAGACATTAAGAAATTAGGAAATCATACTGTTAATCATAAAAGTATGCCAGACTTAACAGATGAACAAGTAAAAACAGAAGTAATGGATTTACATACAGCAATTTATCAAAAATTCGGATATGAAATGAAATATATACGACCACCTAAGGGAGAATTTAGTGAAAGAACAATAAATATTACAAATGGACTAGGTTATAAAACTGTAATGTGGAGTTTTGCATATGATGATTGGAATGAAGATAAACAAGGTAGAGAAGAATATGCAAAAAAGAAAATACTAGACAATGTGCATCCAGGAGCAGTCATTTTATTACATGGAAATTCTAAAGATAATACAAATATATTAGACTATTGTATTAAAGAAATAAAAAATATGGGGTACGAATTTAAATCTTTAGATGAATTTCAAAAATAAAGGAGGAACAATGAGACAAAGAAGAGTAAGAAAAAATAACAGAATAAATGAAATATTAGAATTACCAAGTGAGGTAATTTCTAATAAACCTAAAATAACAATTGTGGGCTTTGAAGAAATATTAATTGAAAACTATAAATCTATATTAGAATACGAAGAATTCTACATTAAAATAAATACACATATTGGAGCAATTAATATTAATGGATTTAATTTAAGACTAAAAGAAATGACAGAAGATGATATTATGGTTTTAGGAAAAATAGATAGTTTAGATTTTGAAAGTGTAACAGATGATGAATAAATAAAAGAATATTAAAACTTCAACTTTGGAGGTATATACAAAAAATGTTTTTTAAAATTTTAATCTATTATATATTAGGATATGTGAATATTAGTGTAGAAGGATATTTTATAGAAAGATTTATTAATATATGTATAAGCAAAAATATATTATTATGGAATTTAAAAAGAAAGAAATCAAGTTTTCTATATGCTAATATAGGAATGAAAGATTTTAAAAAAATAAAGCAAATAGCTAAAACTACAAAATGTAGAGTAAAAATAGAAAATAAAAAAGGGTTACCATTTATATTGCACAAATATAAAAAAAGAAAAATATTTATAGGCTCACTAATAGTAATACTTTTATTTATATTTGGAATTTCTAATTTTATTTGGAATATAGAAATAAAAGGAAACACAGTAATTTCCAAAGAAGAAATTCTACAAAATCTTAATGATAATGGATTAAAAATAGGAACATTAAAGCAAAAAATAGATTCAAAAGAAATTATAAATAATATGAGACTTCAAAGAAATGACATTGCATGGATAGGTATAAATATTACAGGAACAAATGCAATAGTAGAAGTAGTAGAAGCTGATGAAAAGCCAGAAATTATAGATGAAAATGAATATTGTAATGTAGTTTCAGATAAAGAAGGAGTTATTACAAAAATAAACGTTCAAAACGGCACAGCCCTAGTAAAAGAAGGAGATATTATAAAAAAAGGCAGTATTTTAATAGGCGGATGGATAGAAGGAAAATATACAGGAACTAGATATGTACATCGGAAAAGGGGAAATACAAGCAAAAGTATGGTACTCAAAAAAAGAAACAATGGCATTAACTCAAGAAATTGAAGAAGAAACAGGAAAAGAAGAAAGTACATATGGAATAAATATAAATAATTTAAAAATAAATTTCCCTAAAAGTATTCCAAATTTTAAAAATTATGATACAATAAATGAGAATAAAAAATTAAAAATATTTTCAAACTTTTATTTCCCTATAGAATTTTGCAAAACAACATATAAAGAAATAGAAAAAAAGAGTGTAACATACACTATAGACGAAGCAAAACAAATTCTACAAAATAAATTAGAAAAAGAACTAAAAAGCGAACTAACAAACATAGATAATATTGTAAATAAACAAATAAACTATAAGGAGGAAAGCGGGCAAGTAACAGTAGAGGTTATATATGAAGTACTTGAAAATATAGGAACAAACGAAAAAATCTTGAACTAGAAAGGATGATTTTTATGACACAAAGAGGGCTACGAGTATTAGAAGAAAACAAAACTTTTTTTGGAAAAATAACGAATACAATCACAAAACTACTAATTCCAACAAAGGTAGGAATTAATGGTTTATTAATACTTACTAAAAGAAATAATGTATTAAAAGCATTTGAAAATTATACAGATGAAGAAAATGAAGACGAAACCAACAAAAAAGAAATATTACTTAAAAAATATGAAGACATGTATGGACTATATTTAGAATCAATAGACAAATATGTAATGGATTCTATTTATAAAAAAGTAAAAAACGATACTGCCACAACATTTGAAAAAAATGCATTATCACAATATTATAATATAATTCATTTAAAAGAAAACCAATATTTAGAATATAAATATAGAAAACAAAAATATTTATTAGAGTTAGATTACGAAACAATAATTATGCAAAACAAAGAAAAAATGATAAATAGATATAAAAAGTTTTACGCAACAAAAATGGAAGAATTATATAAAGGAATATTAAAAAATTATTCAATTCAATTAGCAGATAATTCTGGCGGTATAGAGAAAAAAAATAAAATATATGAAAATATATTTACTACACTTGAAGAATATATAACTAATATATTGCAAATAAAAATAGAAATTGACCATGAAAACACTTATAAAGAAATAATAGAAGAGTATGATAAATTCAATACATTTTTAGCTGGAAAATTAGATGAAATAGATATCATAAAAAAAAGAATAATACTACTAGGTATTAGTAGAAAACTATTTACACATAGTTTACCATTAATTGTAGCAGAACAATGTTATATCAAACTATTAAAAGATACTAGAGAATTAATAATAAATGCTAAAACAAATAAAAAGAAAAATAATGCATATGAAATGTTACTTGGTTTAATAGAAGATTACAATATAAAGCTATTATCTACAAAAATATATTGGGATAAACCAAAAGCAAGAGAAGAATATAAAAAGTTTTGGGATAAATATAATAAAATAGAAAAACTAAAAGATGAAAACCCAGATTTATGCCAAAAACAAAAAGAAATATTATTTATAAAAAGTGATTTAAAAGCATTAAGTAAAAAGCAAGATAAATATGAAAAAATAATCAAATACTATAAACAAAAACTAGTAGAATTAGGAGCAATGAAAAATATCAAAAATTCATATACAACACTAAAACAAAAACGTATAAAAAAGAAAACAGTTGTAGCATAAATGAAATTTAAAGGCAGACAGATAGGGCTATAACCTGCCTGTCTTTAATTAATTGGTTTATAGGTTAAGCCACAAAACCTAAATAAAATAAAAAGGAAAATAAAAATGAAAGAAATTTCTCAAATAGAATTTCTAGATATAGAAGAAAATCTACAATATACTAATATAATTAATAGAGTAATAGAACAATGTTTTAAAGAAGAAAAATTAGAAAAAACAAACTTATACATAAGTGTTATTTTAACAAATCCAGAAAAAATTCGAGAAATTAATAAAGAATATAGGAAAATTGATAAACCAACAGATGTATTATCATTTCCAATGTTTGAAAAAGAAGAAATAGAACAAATAAAAGCATCTAAAGAAAATATTGTAGAAGAAGTTTTAGGAGATATAGTAATTTCAATAGAACAAGTAGAAAAGCAGGCACAAGAATATGGGCATAGTTTTGAAAGAGAATTAGCATACATGTTAGTTCACGGATTCTACCATTTAATGGGATACGACCACATAAAAGAAGAAGATAAACAAAAAATGAGACCAAAAGAAGAAAAAGTATTAAATGATTTAGATATAACAAGAATATAAAATAGGTGGTATTATGAAAAAAGAAAAGAAACAAAAATTGAAAAATAGCAATTTTTTAGATGCATGTCAGAATGCACTAGAAGGAATTATATATGCAATAACAACGCAAAGTAATATAAAAAAACAATTAATAATTGCAGTAGCAGTTATGCTAATAAGCTTATTCTTTGATTTAACACGAGCTGAATTTTTATGTTTAATGTTTACAGTAGTTTTAGTTATTATAGCTGAGATGGTTAATACAGCAATTGAAACTGTAGTAGATTTATACACTGATTTATACCATCCAAAAGCAAAAATAGCAAAAGATGTTGGAGCTGGAGCAGTAGTAATAGCAGCAATTAATGCAATAATAGTTGCATATTTTCTATTCTTTGAAAAAATTAGTACAATAGGCTTAAAGCTAATTGATGAAGTTGTAAATTCTCCAGTACATTTAGCGTTTGTATCTATTTTACTAACAGTTATTGTTATAGTTACATTAAAAGCAGCAGCAACTAAAAACCATCATAAATTCATAAAAGAAAACTTTATGCCAAGCGGACAAACAGCAGTTGCATTTGCAGGCCTAACTATAATATGGTTAACTACAAGAAATGTAGTTATATTTACATTATCATTGGTATTAGCACTAATTATAGCAATAAATAGATATGAAAATGGAAAAAGAAGTAAATCTGAAATTTTAATTGGAGCATGCGTTGGAGTAATGGTAGTTATACTTTTATATGGACTAGCATTGTTATATCTTGACGTAACATCATTTGGAACAATAACACAATTTTTTAATAATTTAGGTATATAACAAAAAAAGGAGAAAAGAAACATGAGAGGAAAAGGGGTAAAAATTCTAATAGCAATATTAGTAATATTAATAATAGTAGCAATAGCATTAATAGTAATGAAAATAACAAACACAAATATAAATAAAAATAATCAAATATCTTCAAATGGAATTATATCTTTAGGAACAGATTTGGGAAAAGTAGAGCAAACAAAAGAAACAATTAATATATATAATGGAGTAGATAGACCAATTGCTGTTATGATTGATAATCATAAAGGAGCATGGCCACAAGTTAGTTTAAATGAGGCATATATTGTATACGAAATTATTGTAGAAGGCGGAGAAACAAGATTAATGCCAATATATAAAGGAAAGGATTTAGAGAAAATAGGTCCAGTTAGAAGTTCAAGGCACTATTTTATAGACTATGCTTTAGAAAATGATGCAATTTATGTACACTTTGGTTGGAGTCCACAAGCACAATCTGATATTTCAACATACAATGTAAATAATATTAATGGAATTTCAGAAAGTGAAACCAATTTTTGGAGAGTAAAAGACAAAAAATCACCACACAATGTTGTAACAAACACACAAAAAATATTAACAATGGCTACTAATAAAGGTTATAGAACAACATCAAATGCAAAAAGTGTATTAAATTATAAAAGTACAGAAGTAGAATTAGAAGAAGGACAACTTGCAAATGAAATTACAATTCCTTATTCTACACTACATACAGTAAGCTATAAATATAATGAAGAAACCAAAAGATATGAAAGATATCAAAGAGGAACAAAACAAACAGACTGGGATACAAAAGAAGTTATAAGTACAAAAAATATAATAATAACATTTGCTCAAAACTACACATTAACAGATGTAGAAAATAAAGGAAGACAAGGATTAAAAAATACAGGAGATAAAAAAGGATATTATATAACAAATGGAAAAGCAATAGAAATAGTATGTAGCAAGAACTCAAGAACAGATAAAACAGAATATAAAGACTTATTAGGAAATGTTATAGATGTTAATGATGGAAACACATTTGTACAAATATGTCCTATTGATGCAGAAGTTGTAATAGAATAATGAAATTTTGTCAAGTAAAAAATAGGAGAAAATATTTAAAATTTATCTACCAAATTTTACAAAATTAGCAAAATTAAATATATATAATGAAAAGGAAGAAAGAATATGGAGGATTTCAAATCAGGCTTTGTATCAATTATTGGAAGAACTAATGTTGGAAAATCTACATTAATTAATTCTCTTGTTGGAGAAAAAGTTGCAATTATGACCAACAAGCCACAAACTACAAGAACAGCTATACGTGCAATAGTAAATAGAAAAAATTCGCAAATAATTTTTATTGATACTCCAGGAATTCATAAACCTAAAACTAAATTAGGAAATACAATGATTGAAACAGCCTTTGGAAGTATTACAGACGTAGATGTTGTGTTATTTCTAATTGAAGCAACAAGTGAGGATATTGGTAGAGGAGATAGAAGAATATTAGAAAAAATAAAAGAAGCAAAAAAGAAAACAATTTTGATTATAAATAAAATAGATTTAGTAAAAAGAGAAAATTTATTAAAACTAATAGATTTATATTCAAAAGAGTATGATTTTAGTGCAGTTATTCCAATATCAGCATTAAAAAAAGATAAAATAGATAATGTACTAGATGAAATAGAAAAATTATTAAAGCCAGGACCAGCATATTATGATGTAGATGAATATACAGATCAAACATTAAGAGATTTAGCACAAGAAGTAATTAGAGAAAAGGCATTAAAACTTTTAGATGATGAAGTACCACATGGTATATATGTTGTAGTTGAGAAAATGGAATTAAGAAAAACTAAAAATGAAGATGATATATATGATATAGAAGCAACAATATATTGTTTAAGAAACTCTCACAAAGGCATTATTATAGGAAAAAATGGAGCAAGACTAAAAAAAATAGGAATGTATGCTAGAGCAGATTTAGAGAGAATGTTTGAAACAAAAGTAAATTTGAAAACTTGGGTAAAAGTAAATGAAGACTGGCAAGAAAAAGACAATATAGTTAAAAAATTTCAAAAATAGTATTTTTCAATAATTGTATATAAATTAAAAATATAAAATTTTTAATTTATGTATAAATAAACCAAAAAAACAAAAGATAAAATTAAAGGTATATTTACTTTTAAACTATTAAAGGAGGAGAGGCAAATGATAAAACAAATTGCATGGAATACCTTTAAAAATACAGGTGATATTAACACTTTTTTAGAATTAGTTGAAGTACAAAACATGGAAAAAAATATGATAAATGGTGAAGATAACAATGGGAACAATAAAAACAAATGGAATAATATTACAAGAAAATAATATGGGAGATTATGACAAAATGCTAACAATATTGACACCTGGTTTACGGTAAAATTAGTTGTGCTGCCAAAGGAGCAAGACGCCCTAAAAGTGCTTTGCTTGCTGGCAGTCAATTTTTATGCTTTGGAGAATATTTACTGTACCAAGGAACTAATACATATCATATGAATTCTTGTGAGACAATAGAAATATTTTATAATTTAAGAACAGATTTAGAAAAACTAAAATATGCTTCACATATTACAAAAATAATATATGATGTAACAAATGAAAACGAAAATAGTTTTAAAATATTACAATTATTTTTAAATACCTTATATACAATATCAGAAACCGAAAAAAATTTAGATTTAGTAATATCAATATTTAAATTAAGACTTATGAGTATATTAGGATTTGCTCCTAGTATAAATGGATGTAAAAATTGTAAAAGGCAAGATGACATACTATATTTCAGTTTTAAAGATAGTGGATTTAAATGTGGAGCTTGTGGAAAACAAGATAAAAGTGTAATACAAATAACAAATGCAACAATAGATGCAATTAAATATATAATTCTTGCACCAGCAAAAAAAATATTTTCTTTTAATGTACAAGAGAGTATTATAAAAGAATTAGAAATAATATCAAAAATATATCTAAATGAAAAACTAGAAAAGGAATATAAACTAGAAGATTTATTCTAAAAAATATAAAATAGTTATATACTATTATCTATCTATTAAGTACTTATAATCTGAATTTTAACATAAAATAAACAATAAAATTAAAAAAAGATTTGAAAAAAAATAAGAAGTAGGTTATAATCTATTTACAAAACAAGAAAAGTAGAAAGGAAGAGATTAAAATGAATATTAAAATAACAGGAAAAGATTTAAAAGCTACAGATGCTATTAAAGAATATGTAGAAAAGAAAGTAGAAAGAATTTCTAAATATTTTGGAGACAATTTTGATGTAACAGTAACAATTAAAATAGAAAGAAATGAGCAAATTGCAGATATTTCTGTAAATACAGATCAAGATACATATAGAGCTGTTACAGCACATAAAGACTTATATGCAGCAATAGATAAAGACATTGATATATTAGAAGGACAAATTAGAAAAATGAAAACAAAAAGAGAAAAACAAACAAAAGAAGAATCTATAAAACAAAAAGAAATATCAAATATGTCAGAAAATAAACATGAAATTGAAAATGAAATTGTAAAAACTTTATATTATGAAGCAAAACCAATGTCAATTGAAGATGCAAAATTAGTTTTACAAGAAAAACCACAAAACATATTTTATACATTTGTAAATGTAGATACAAATAAAGTAAATGTAATTTTTAAATTAAAAGATTCAAAAAATTATGGCATAGTAGAGCCAGAATAAAAATAAGAATGTAAAAAGGCAGGAATACAATTCCTGCCTTTTTATGTAAATAAAAAAACAAAAATTATATTCCTACACTTTTAATGGATATCTAGTTTAAAACTATTTTCCAATCATTTGGTTTTCAGCTTGTTGTATTAATTTTCTTACCATGTTACCACCAATTTTACCAGCATCTCTAGCTGAGATGTTTCCATTATAACCATCTTTTAAAGTTACACCTACTTCACTAGCTACTTCATATTTGAATTTTTCTAAAGCACCCATAGCTTCTGGAACAGCTTTATAATTGCTATTTGAATTTGCCATTGTTGTTTCACCTCCTGCAAAAAAATACATTTTTTGAAGAAACAGTTTTGTTTCTACGATATATATAATGTGTAGTTATTTCTTTTTTAAACTGGTAATTTTTTCATAAAACTTTTTAAATAAAAAAGAAAAAATAAAAATATGTATAAAATTTATTTTAATAAATTTAGAAACATAAAAAATATTACTTGACATATAATAAAAGTGAATATAATATAGTATCATAAAATAACAAAAAACTATACGAAAAATATCGAATTGATTATGTTAAGAAGGAATAATAATGGATGTTGAAAAATATATAATTGATATAAAAGAAAAATTAAGAGAAGAAGGATATGCAGGAAAGTCTATAAATTATGAAGAATTACAAGAACTATATAAAAAATATGGTCAAGGAATGGGAGAGAAAAGCTTTGCACTGCAAGTATTAGGGATATCATATAGTAATTATATGACTATAAAAAACAAAGGAACAAAAGCGAAAATATTAAAAGAAATAGAAATAGAGAAAGAAGAAATAGAAAAAATACAAGAAAAATTAAGAGAAGAAGGATATGCAGGAAAGTCTATAAATTATGAAGAATTACAAGAACTATATAAAAAATAT